>DATBMX010000001.1:0-3259 GCA_036554625.1 Aestuariivirgaceae bacterium | reverse complement strand
TGTTCCGTCTCGGCGAGCGTGGCCGTGGTTTCCTCGGCGAGGAGGAACGGGCATGATGGGACGTGCGCTCTCCGCCACCTTCGTTTTCGTTGTTTACGCCTTCGTTTATCTTCCCATAGCACTCGTCGTGCTGACCGCTTTCAATGAAGCCACGATCACGACGCTTCCCATAGAGTCATACAGCCTCAAATGGTTCAAGGCGCTTTTCACCAATCTTCGTACGCTCGACGCACTCTGGACGAGCATCATTCTAGGAGTTCTGGCCGCTGCAAGCGCCACGGTGTTAGGCTTGTTTGCAGCTCTTGCTGCAATGCGTCACCGCTTTCCCGGCCGGCGCGCCTTCCTGGCGCTCATGGCGCTGCCGATGGTGGCTCCCGGCATCGTTCTCGGCGTTTCCCTGCTGCTCTTCTGGCGAACGCTCGGCTTCAAGACAGGATTCACCTCGTTGCTTCTCGGCCACACACTGCTGGCGCTCCCCTATTGCACCTTCATCATCATGGCGAGCCTTGCCCGTTTTGACCGCACATTGGAAGATGCTGCACGCGGATTGGGGGCCACCGAGCCGTCCGTGCTGCTCCGCATCGTCCTGCCGAACATCATGCCTGGCGTGCTTGGTGCCCTTCTCTTCGGGTTCACCATATCGATCGGCGAGTTCGTCGTGAGCTTCTTTCTCACCTCCGCCGGCATCACCACGCTTCCTATTCGCATTTATTCAATCGTGAAGGTCGGCATCACGCCCGAGATCAACGCCGTCTCGACGCTTATTCTGGCGGCGACCATATTTCTAACTCTGGCCGCGATCCGTCTGACATGGTCTCGCGGCCCAAAACCAAGCACAGGAGGAAGTCCATGAACAAGATTTTGCGTTTTGCCGCGGCTGTCGCCGCAACGCTGGGGCTGGCCATAGTGCCGGCAGCGGCTCAGGAAAAAATCGGGGGCGAGATCAACATTCTGAGTTGGGGCAACTATATCGACTTTGCCCTGCCCTCTTTCGAGGAAAAACACGGAGTGAAGATCAACATCGATTACTACGCCGATGAGCAAGAAGCGATGAACAAGATTCGCGCCGCCGGCGTAGGAACGCATGACGTTGTGTTTCTCGGTGCTGGTTTCGAGGACATTGCAATCAAGCAGGGATTGATCGCTCCCCTCGATGTGAGCCGCGTGCCTTCCCTCGCCGATGTCTACGAGCCGCTAAAAAAGATGAAGGATGACGGCAAGCTTTATTGCGCGACCTATTCCTTCGGACTGAATGGGCTCGTGGTCTATGACCCGGCGAAAACCGGCAAGAAAATCTCCTCGTGGAAGGACGTGTTCTCCGGCGAGTACAAGGGAAGGATCGGCAAGATCGACAAGTCCAACGAGCAGGTCTGGAGGACCGCCCTCAGCCTCGGTCTCAAATATGGGCCGCTGACAGAAGAGCAGTTCCAGCAAGTCGAAGCCAAGCTTCTCGAAAATATGCAACAGGTGCGCACGATCTATGGACACTACGATCAGATGGCACAGCTCCTGGCGAGCGGAGAAATTTGGTTGGCCGATGCGGATGATGGTGGTGCTCGTCAAGCCAAAGCTAAAGGTCTGCCGATCGAAATCACGTACCCCGAGGAAGGCCTCACGGCATGGTATGACGGCCCCTGCATCGTCGCCGAGGCACCGCATCAGGAAGCCGCTTACGCCTTCATCAATCACATGATGAGCCCGGAAATCCAGGCACGGCTGCCAAAGGAGCTCGGCTATGCACCGGCCAACAGCAAGGCACTGGATCTCGTCGATGCCGAGACGAGAAAGACAATGGAGCTCGACACGCTCGTGACCAACATCCCGAAAATTCAGTTCCAGTACAATCTGGGTGCTGATTTCGACAATCGTGGAATCCAGATCTGGGAAAAGGCAAAAGCGGCAGTGGCTCAATAGTCCACCTTGGAAAAAACGATCGGCTGGTTTACCCGCGGCCACGCGGGTAGCCAGCCGACTTCCTGAACTCCTTGCCCATGGCGCTTGAAACCCGCTCGTTGACGAAGAGATTCGGCAATTTCGTTGCCGTGGACAGCGTGAGCTTCCAGCTTCCCGCGGGCAAGGTCCTGAGCCTGCTTGGCCCCTCCGGTTGTGGCAAGACCACCACATTGCGGATGATTGCTGGGTTCGAGCACCCGACAGCAGGCGGCATTCTTCTCGAGGGCCGCGACATAACGCGCTTGCCTGCCAGGCAGCGCAATATCGGCATGGTTTTCCAGTCTTATGCGCTGTTCCCTCATCTGTCAGCTGCCGACAATGTGATCTTCGGACTACACATGCGCCGGATTGGACGTTCAGAACGTGATGAACGCGTGGCTCGCGCTCTCGAAATGGTCCGCATGAAGAGTTACGGCGACCGCTTGCCCAAGAGCCTGTCAGGCGGCCAGCAGCAAAGGATTGCCCTTGCCCGCGCGCTCGTCATCGAGCCCGATCTCTTGCTCCTTGACGAGCCTCTTTCCGCCCTTGACCTCAAACTGCGCGAGGAAATGCGGGATGAAATTCACCGTATTGTCCGCGAGCTGGAGATAACGACGGTTTTCGTCACGCATGATCAGGGCGAGGCTCTGGTGCTTTCTGATCTGGTGGCTGTAATGAACGCTGGGCGGGTCGAGCAGATGGCTTCTCCGCGCGAGGTTTATCGAAATCCCGCAACTGCCTTCGTTGCTGATTTCATCGGAGGAGCCAATGTCCTCCATGGCCACAGAGACCCATTGGATTCTCGCACATTTGCGCTTGATGCGGGTATCGCCCTTACCTTCGTCTCACCCCTTCCGCCCTCGGCCACGGCGCTTTCGATTAGGCCCGAAGACGTTTCATTGCATCCCAAAGGATCGTCCGGCATTGAAGCCACGGTGCGGCGCTCTCGCTATCTCGGCAACGCTCTCGAATACACCTTGACGCTGGCGCGGGGCACGACCCTGAATGCCCGAACGGATGGCCACAGCGCCTTCGCGGAAGGAGATCGAGTCGTGCTCGTGATCGATACCAGCCGAATCGCCGTTTTGATGGGGGATACAAAGAATTGCCATGGCGGTTGATGCGTTTCGCCCTGCTTTGTTTGCCGGAAAGTCGGCGCTTGTGACCGGCGCCGGTCGCGGTATCGGCGCCGGCATCGCCAAGGCCTTTGCCGCTCTTGGTGCGAGAGTCATTTATCATGACATCGATGCCGACGCCCTCGGCAAGCAATTTCGATCCGCTCCACAAGACTGCGTTGTTGGCGATCTGGCAGAACCTGGCAATGCGG
>DATBMX010000496.1:0-2385 GCA_036554625.1 Aestuariivirgaceae bacterium | reverse complement strand
CGGACTCAAGGAGAGGCAGGGCCTGGAAGGCCTTGATGGCTGAGCGCGGATAGACGGGCGTTTCAATATCGCCAGCACAAGTGACGAGTTCGCCGCCCGGACCAACCACGGCAAACGCGCCGCGATGGCGGCTCTCAACGGCGTCACCGCGCCACACCTCGGCGAGGACAGGATTGACGAGGGCGTTGTTCATGTCAGATCGATGGGAAGGAAAGGTCGTGAATTATCGGTTCGGCAGCATGGAGGGCTGGAACTACGACGGCGCCGCCACATTGTAAATAGGCCTTAAGGAGTTGCCGCATGGCCCTGTCCCGGCAGAAGCTCTTGGAGGCGGTGCGGCTCGAAGCGCGCGGCTGTCGCGCCTGCCCCCTGTGGAAGACCGGAACGCAGACAGTGTTCGGCGCGGGTCCCGCTCCTGCGCCGCTCCTTTTCGTGGGCGAGCAGCCGGGCGACAAGGAAGATCTGGTGGGCGAGCCCTTCGTCGGGCCTGCCGGGCTCATGTTCGACAAGGCGATGGACAAGGCAGGGCTCGATCGCAGCGCCGCCTATGTGACCAATGCGGTCAAGCATTTCAAATTCGAGCCGCGCGGCAAACGGCGGCTGCACAAGAAGCCCAACAGCGGCGAGATCGAGGCCTGCCTGCCCTGGCTCAAACAGGAGGTGGAACTCGTTCAACCAAAGCTGATTGTGGCGCTTGGCTCAACCGCGGTGAGAGCGCTCGCCGGCAAGAGCCTGCCGGTGCTCGAAAATCGCGGCCGCACGCGTCCTACCCTGTTCGACGTGCCGATGTTCGTGACGGTGCACCCCTCCTCTCTCCTGCGCGTGCCGGATGAAGCGGCGCGAAGGGCGGCCTTCGAAAGTTTCGTCACGGATCTGAGGAAGATCGCAAAGCTCATGGCGCAATTGCGCTCAGCGGCTTGAGTCCAAAGAGGCTCAAGGATCGGCCATGGCGTAGATGTCGATCTCGATCATCATCCCGGGATATGCGAGAGCCGGCAGGGGCACGCCCGTGGTGGCGGGGCCAGGCTCTTCGAAAAACGACGAGCGAATGGAGAGATTGCTGTGCAGGTCATGGGCGCTGGCCGACCCCTGATAAAGGGCCAGGACCTTGCACACATCCCCGTAATCCGCTCCGAGATCCTTGAGGATGCTGCCGATGTGAGCCATGGCCTCATGCGTCTGGGCGGTGAGATCTCGGGGGTGCACGGCGCGGCCCTGCTTGTCCAGGGAAACCTGGCCGCCCAGAAAAATCATGTCGTGGCATTTGAGCCCGTGCTTGTAGGGCAAATGAACGTGCCAGCCCCATAAGGACTCGGGCCAGGCATGGCGCCTCGGCAGATAGGCGCCGTCCTCGCCACGCATGGCGATGAGCTCGATCTTGATCATCTGCCCGTCGCGCGCATGGCGCGGCAGGAAAATTCCCGTGGCGGCGGGGCCCGGCTCGCGAAAATGTGCCGCGCAGGCCAAGGCAGCAGGCTCGAAATCCTCGATCGTGCCGTGGCCGACATACCAGCGGTTCACCTTGACGACATCATTCAGGTCGGCGCCCAGGGAGCGGAGCGCCAACTCGAGCATTGTCATCACCTGCCGCGTCTGGCCGAGGATATCGTTTGGCAGCCTCACCCTGCCCGCACCATCGAGCGCAGACTGGGCGCTCAAGAAAATCATCTTGCCGCAACGCAGGCCCTGCACGAAAGGATCAGGCAAAGGCGAGCCGCCTTCAAACCCGGCATAGGCGCGGGAAAGCGGCCGGTCGTCGAGGCCGCGCATGGCAAAGGCTTCGATCTCGACGAGCATGCCTGGATAGGCGAGAGCCGGAAGGGGAATGGCGGTGATTGCGGGCCTTGCGTCTTGCGGCAGACAGCGGCCGACGGCGCGCAGGAACTCCTGCTCGTCCTGCGACCCATCGTTGACATAGAAGCAGAGGAGCTTGACGAGATCGGCAAGCCCGCCGCCCAAGCCTTGGAGCACGCGGTCGAGACTGGCCATGCAATTGGGAAGCTGGCCCCACAGATCGCCCTTGTTGCGCACATCGCCGGTGCTCGTCAGATCGACCTGACCGCCGACCCACAGCATCTCTCCCGAGCGCACGCCATGCTTATGGGTGACCTTGATCGGCCAGTCCCAATGGCCTTCAGGCCAGACATGGCGTTTCTTCAAGAACAGCCTCCCGCGAAGCGAAGATGCTATAGTCGCCACAGCGATGATCTGGGCCGTGGAAATCCTGAAGGTCGAAGCCGGCAAGCCGCCGGCGATCATCGACCGGCGCGCCTATGCTGCCGATTCAATTGAAGAAGTCAAAGCCGACCTGCGCGCGCTCATCGACACGGCGGACTGGCCGGAACAGGCGAACGGCTTCCGAATCCTCGGCGAGGACGAGGAAGA
>DATBMX010000489.1:0-2680 GCA_036554625.1 Aestuariivirgaceae bacterium | reverse complement strand
CAGCAGCAGATGACCGAAATCGCCGAATGCTGGCGCCCGTGGCGCTCAGTCGCCGCTCGCATGCTTTGGGCGTATTATTCCTTGCGTCGGAAGGCGAGCGCAACGCCGGCATGATCGTCTGTTCCTGCGCCATTATCACCGACAAGGACGTGGCCGCAGCCGTCTCGGCGCTGCGCACGGCCGATCCGTTCGTCGTGCTAACGCCGGGGCTGATCTACCGGCACCTCAGCAAGCGCCCATCCTGCGGCAACTGCTTGCCGCTGATCACCAAGCTGATGGTCGCCTATGACGAGGAAGGACCAAGCGCCGCTCCCTCACTGCCACAACGCCATATTTTAGAATAGTTCTAGACTATGCGCCGAGAACGAGCCAATATGCGGAGGTTGAGAGGAGGATAGATATGAAGGGCAATCCACGGGTCATCGAGTATTTGAACAAAGCGCTGACGCACGAGCTTACCGCCGTAAACCAATATTGGCTGCACTACCGGTTGCTCGAGGATTGGGGCTTCACCCGGCTCGCCAAGAAGGAACGCGCGGAGTCGATTGAGGAGATGCAGCACGCCGACAAGCTCGTGGACCGCATCATCTTCCTCGAAGGCTTTCCCAATATGCAGCATATCGATCCCTTGATGATCGGCCAGAACATCAAGGAGGTCCTCGAATGCGACCTGAAGGCGGAGTACTCGGCCCGCGCGCTATACATGGAGGCCCGCGCCGCCTGCCGTAAGGAAGAGGACTATGTGAGCATGGACCTGTTCGAGGAGCTGCTCGGCGACGAGGAAGGCCACATCAATTATCTCGAGTCGCAGCTCAATCTTCTGAACGACATCGGCATTCAGAATTACGGCCAGCTTCAGGCCCACTCCGCCGACAAGCTTGAAGGCGAGGACGCCGGGAAGTGAGTCTGCTCCCTATCGTCGTTCCGGAATGACGCGGCATGGCGCTGCTTGACGGGCCGAGACTGCCGGCTGCGGGTGGCGCCGCGCGGCAACTCGTCGTGTTCCTGCACGGCTATGGCGCCGACGGCAATGACCTGATCGGCTTGGGGCGGGAATGGGCGAAAGTCCTGCCGCATGCCGCCTTCGTCTCGCCGCACGCGCCGGAGCCCTGCGGCATGGCGCCGATGGGTCGGCAATGGTTCAACCTGACCTTCCGCGATGCGGGTGAGATGGTGCGCGGGGTGAAGCATGCCGCGCCTGCGCTCAACGCCTTCCTCGACGCCGAGTTGAAGCGTCACAATCTTCCCTCGCGCGCACTGGCGCTGGTGGGTTTCAGCCAAGGAACCATGCTGGCGCTCGGCGTGGGACTTACCCGCAATCCCCCGCCCACGGCCATCGTCGGCTATTCGGGCGCGTTGGCGAGCGTCGAGGCTTTGCCGAAGAACCCGGCCGAGGCGCCGGCGATCCTGCTCGTGCATGGCGACATGGACGAGGTCATTCCGCTCGACGCCATGATGATCGCGCGCGAGCAGCTCGCCCGCGCCGGGCTCCCCGTCGAATGGCACGTGGCGCAAGGCTTCGGCCACGGCATCGACGCCGAGGGACTGCATCTCGGCGGGGCGTTCCTGAAGCAGGCCTTCGCGGCAACCGCTCTTCAGTAGGACCTCGCCATCACCCCTACCGCATCTGGGGGCCTTCACATTCATGACATGCCCCTATAGTATGCCGCCGGCAAGGAGGATGGTCCCGAGTGCGACGGGCAAGAAGTTAGGATTTGCTCGCCTTGAACGTCGCAACCGCATCGGCCGCTCCCGGCACGTTCCCCGCGCTCGTGCTCAATGCCGATTACCGGCCGCTCTCTTATTATCCGCTGTCGCTATGGGGCTGGCAGGACGCGGTGAAGGCCGTGTTTCTCGACCGCGTCAACATCGTCTCGGAATACGACCGGGCTGTGCGCTCGCCCTCCTTCGAGATGAAGCTGCCCTCTGTGGTTTCGCTCAAGAACTACGTCAAGCCCGCGCTCTATCCCGCCTTCACCCGATTCAACGTGTTCCTGCGCGATCGCTTCACCTGCCAATATTGCGGCGATGATCAGGACCTCACCTTCGATCATCTCGTGCCGCGCTCCAGAGGCGGCATGACGCGCTGGGAGAACGTCACCACGGCTTGCGCGCCGTGCAATCTGCAAAAGGGCGGCAAGCTGCCCGACGAGGCGAAGATGCATCCGGCGCTGAAGCCTTATCGGCCGACGGTGTTCGAACTGCACCGCAACGGACGGCTGTTCCCGCCCAATTATCTGCATGAGAGCTGGCTCGATTATCTCTACTGGGATACCGAGCTCGAGCCGTAAGCGGTTCCGTCTTCAGAACCTGGTGGTGAGTTCCGTCAGCCAGGCTGGCGAGGCGTCGACCAGGATCGCCTCGAGGCGCTTGTCGAGATTGGTCGCGACCAGAAGCCCGATGCCGACCAACAGAAGGCCGAGCAGCGTCTTTCCCGTCTTGCCGGTTTCCATCAGCCGCCCCCGCCAGCGCAGCATCGCTTCGCGCGACACGATCCCAAGCAGCATCAAGGGGAGCGCCGCGCCAATGCCGAAGGCAAGCATGGTCAGCGCCACCTGACCGAGATCCTCGCCCTTGGCGGCAAGCACCGAGGCTGCGCCGAGCGTCGGCCCGACGCAGGGACTCCACACCGCCCCAAGCAAGAGGCCGAGCGCGAATTGGCCGCCGAGACTCGTCGGCG
>DATBMX010000442.1:0-3413 GCA_036554625.1 Aestuariivirgaceae bacterium | reverse complement strand
CACCGTCACACGCTGAAGCTCCTGCTGGGCCTTGGGCTGCTCGCGTGTATCGGTCTTGACATGCTGCGCCGCCGTGGCGCGGCTCTTCTCATTCCACTCGTAGTAGTTGTAGGTGTCCGAGCTGTTCTCGATTGCCTCGTCGAAATAGCGGGGAAAGAAACCCATCGCGTTGTCCGACTCGAGGGGATAGACGGGAAGCCACCAGTTCAACTGACACATCGGAGCGGAATACCAGGTGTCGCGATGAGGGTGGAAGGCATACGCGATGCCTGAAGAAAGGAAATGCGAGGGGTAGGCCGAGCGCAGCCGGGGAACATCGAAATACAGCTTATCGAGATCGACCCCGCGCTCGCGCATCATTTCGGGTATGATCTTCTTGCATTCCGGATGATGAATGAACTGGGGCTTCAGCTTGCCAAGAATCGCCGCGACTTCCTCGGGAGTCTTGTGCTCGTGGACCAAGCGGGGATCGTGCGGTGCAAATGCCTCCTCCAGCATCTGTCGTGCGAGATCGATCAAAGCCCGCGTGGCGGCGGTTGGAGAGAGAATGAATATGTCACCCTTGTACAGCCGGTCACGTCGCTCGTCGTCGGCCATCGTCGAATCAAAAAAAACCGCGCACATTGGGAAATCTCCTTCGTTTGGCAGACCCGTGCCCCACACAATCACGCATCGCTTGAACAAGAAGTAACAACCAGTCTATAGCATAGCGCGAATTGCTTGATTGCACCAGCCGCGATACCAAGGCCGATGCTGCCGCGGGGTGCGAATTTGACCGACCGCCGTCGTGCTGGTGTCGGGTCCGCGGGGAAGCGCCATTACCATGAACGAAGCAACGGCCTTGATGCCGCTCGTGAGAAACGACGAGATCGGGGAGGACATCTATTCACTGGCGGCGGAGCTCTTCCCGATCTGCCGAAGCATTACCGGCGACGGCGTCAGACAGTCGATCGACCTGATCAGCCGGCATATCCCGATCAAGCGTCATGAGCTCCCGACCGGGACGGCCGTTCTCGACTGGGAGGTGCCACGGGAATGGAATATTACCGACGCGTATATAATGAATGGGAATGGCGAGCGAGTGGTCGATTTCCGCAGCTGCAACCTGCACGTCCTCAACTACAGCGCGCCCGTCCGGCGACGAATGCCTTTCTCGGAGTTGAAGCCCCACATCTTCACGCTGCCGGATCAGCCCGACCTCATCCCCTATCGAACGTCATACTATAAGGAGGCGTGGGGTTTTTGCATGTCGCACCGGCAGCTCCTTGCGCTTGAGGCGGCTGGCGGCGACTACGACGTGGTGATCGAGTCGCGCTTGGAGCCGGGTGCGCTGACCTGGGGGGAGTATCTGCACCAAGGCGAGAGCGCCGATGAGGTCCTGCTCTCGACGCACATCTGCCACCCATCGCTGGCGAACGACAATTGCTCGGGCTTGGCAATGCTCACTGTGCTTGCGCGCGAGCTTGCCGGTAGGCGCACCCGTCTCAGCTATCGATTGGTGTTCGTGCCGGCCACGATCGGCGCAATCGCCTGGCTCGCCACCAATGAGGCCAACCTGGGCCGCATCAGGCACGGGCTCGTCATCTCCAATGTAGGCGATGCCGGCGGACCGACATACAAGCGCAGTCGCCTGGGTGACGCCCTCATCGATCGGGCCATGGTGCACGTACTGCGCCGATCGGCAGCCTCATTCAATCTCATCGAGTTCTTTCCCTACGGCTACGACGAGCGCCAGTACTGCTCTCCAGGTTTCAATCTGCCGGTCGGGCTGTTCCAGCGTAGCCAATTCGCAACCTTTCCCGAGTATCACACCTCCGGCGACAACCTCGACTTCATCCGTCCTGAGCATCTGGCGGCATCGTTCCGCTGGATCGTTCAGGCGTTGGACATCCTTGAAACGGATCGCAAGCTGGTCAACCTCTGTCCCAAGGGAGAACCTCAACTCGGCAGGCGCGGGCTCTATGCCGCTACCGGTGGCGCAAAAGACGCATGGACTCGGAACATGGCAATGCTCTGGATGCTCAATCTTTCCGATGGACGCCATTCCCTCCTCGACGTTGCTGAGCGCGCCGACTTGCCGTTCGATGCGATCGCCGCCGCGGCCTCTGTCCTGGAGAGCCACGGATTGCTCGCGCCCGCACCGGTTGTCTAAGAAACGCTGCAGATCCCTCGGGCCAAGCGATGCGCGATTCAACACATCGATCGAACGTTGGAAGCAAGACATTTGGCGCCAGCGGGTCCGACTTCCGTACGGGGGCGCGCATCTGCATGCCGACGCTCAGAAGCGTCTGGCGCGAGTCGTTTCAGTGCAGCCTCTACGAAGCCCAAGATGTACTGGCGGACGCAGCCGACGTCGACTTGATCGACTATCAGGCCGGCTGGACGTTCCGTTTCAGGGACCGTTGGCAAAGGAGACTGCTGTTTCGAGGTGTGTCCCCGTTGGCGTACGCGAACCCGGGGCTGCAGAGAGTTCAACTCACCGAGGACTACGACCTGTTCATCGCGGTCTGTCAGAACGCCTGGGACCTTCTGTACGTCAACGCGATCGACGGATGGAAGGAGCGCTGCAAGGTCAGCGTTTGCTGGCTGGGAGAGATCTGGGCGTCGGACATCGCAGCCTGTCGCGGGCTGCTTCGTGCACTGTCGAGATTCGACCACATCTTCGTCAACAGCCAGGGCACGGTTGGACCGCTGTCGGATTTCCTCAACCGCCAGTGCCATCTCATGCCCACGGGAATCGACACGATTCGGTTCAGTCCGTTTCCGAACCCACCCGACCGATCAATCGACGTCTACAGCATTGGCCGAAGATGGGAAGGCGTTCATCGGGCGTTGCTGCGGGCCGCCTCGGAGGGTCAAATCTTCTACATCCACGACTCCTTCAAAGACTTGGCCAGAATGGAACCGATCGACGATGGGCAGCATCGCAATCTCTTCGCGAACATGGCAAAGCGAAGCAAGTTTTTCCTGGTCTCGCCTGGCAAGATGAATCGTCCTGAGGAAACGGGGGGCCAGGTAGAGATAGGGTACCGCTATTGCGAGGGCGCCGCCGCCGGCGCCGTGATGATCGGCCAACCCGCGGATTGCGAGGCGTTCCGCGAGCTGTTTCCCTGGCCGGAGGCAGTCACCGAGATAAAGCCAGACGGATCGGACACCTTGGACGTGCTCGCCGACCTGGCGTCGAATCCGGCGCGCATTGCTGCGATCAGCCGACGCAATGCCGCGGAATCCTTGCTGAGGCGTGATTGGATCCATCGATGGAAAGCGATCTTTGAGCTTTCCGGGATCGAGCCGCCGCCGGGAATGGTGCAGCGCGAGGCGTACCTGAAGGGGTTGGCGAGCACGGCTCTCCAAACCGCCTCGGGCGGCCATCACCTCGGGTAGCCCAAGCCGATGCCGCTGGCGGCGCCGGT
>DATBMX010000441.1:0-3497 GCA_036554625.1 Aestuariivirgaceae bacterium | reverse complement strand
AGCATATGGGACACTTTCTGCGCGGCCGGGCTCGTTGCCAATCGCGACACCGCCGACATCGCCTGCGACCACTACCATCGCTATGCCGAGGACATAGCGCTGATGAAGGGTCTCGGCGTACAGGCTTATCGTTTTTCAGTGGCCTGGCCTCGCCTTCTGCCCGAGGGGCGCGGGTCCGCGAATGAAGCCGGACTGGCCTTCTATGACCGGCTCATCGATGCGTTGCTGGAAGCTCGCATTGAACCCTGGCTATGCCTTTATCATTGGGATCTGCCACAGGTTCTGGACGATCTCGGCGGCTGGACGGTTCGGGATGCGGCCGGCTGGTTTGCCGATTATGCCATGCTCGTTGCCCGCCGCTATGGCGACCGCGTCAAGCGTTTCGCGACCTTCAACGAGCCGTCAGTTTTCACCCTGTTCGGCTACGGCTTCGGCACCAGCGCTCCTCGCAATTCGGGACCCGTCATGTTTCGGCGTGCGATCCATCACGTAAACCTTGCTCACGGCGCAGCCGTTGACGTCATTCGCGCGCAGGTGCCAGATGCCTTGATTGGAGCGATACACAACTACCAGCCTTGTCTGCCGGCGACACCTGCCGACGCGGCGGCTGCCGAGCTATTCGGCGCTTACTGGAATGGCGCCTTTGCCGATCCTCAATGTCTCGGAACCTACCCATCGCAGCTGACTGTCGCCATGGAGCCCTACGTTCAGGCGGGCGATCTCGCCCGCATTTGTCGTCCACTCGACTGGTTCGGTCTCAACCACTATTCGCCGATTTACGCCAAGACCGACTCGGACGCGCCGCTTGGTTTCACCTTTGGCCATACGCCGGCAGATCTTTCGCTGACACCCATCAAGTGGCCGATCCATCCCGAGGCATTTCATGACACGCTTCTTGAGGTAAGCACGCGCTACGGTCTGCCCGTCTATGTGCTGGAGAACGGCTTCGGCGGGCACGAGGAGCCAGATGCGGCTGGCAAAGTCGCCGACGCGGCGCGCATCGAGTACCTCAAGCGCTACATCGAGGCCATGCACCGGGCCATTGCCGAAGGCGCGGATGTCCGCGGCTATTTCGTTTGGTCGCTGCTGGATAATTTCGAGTGGGGCTCGGGCTATGGCGTGCGCTTCGGCCTGGTCTATGTCGACTATCCTACCCAGAAGCGCATTCCCAAAGCGTCGTTCCGTTGGTATGCGAACCTCATCAAGTCTGCGCGCGCGGCAAAGCGTTCCACGCTCAAACCCCGGTGAGTTCTCCGGCCTCCTGCAAACCGTTTTTCGCCTTGGCCATATCCGGTCCGTTGCCGCCGAGCCTGTCGAGAGCGAGCAAAAGGGTGGCAACCCGGTTGACCGACGATCTCCAATCGGCGATGCGCCCGTAATTGTCGACGAGCCAATTGAACGCGCCTTGCACGGTGACGAATGCCGCGGCGGATTGCGTCACCTCGCCGAGCGACATGGTGCCGGCGAGATATTTCGGAACGCACAGCAACAAGCCGAGCACCGGCGCCAAGATGAAATTGCTGTGCGAAACCAACGTCGTGCTCGCAAGCTGCCACAAGAGGTTCAGCCAACGCGCAAGAGTCGTGTGAACCGCGGACCAAAGCGTCCGACGCAAGACGGTCTCGTTATTCTTTTCCCCTGTAACTCTCAGTTGAAGCAAGCGATCGGCAGCCGCGCGGAACTCGGCCTCGGCCTGATTCTTCCGCTCGATGACGCTGGTCAACTCGCGGCCAACCAGGATCATGGCGGTGGAGAACAGACCGGAATAGATGACGACGCTGATGACGAGATAACCAGGGATCGTCCACGAGCGGCCGAAGGCAACCAAGTCGAGACTGCCGCCGACGCTCCACAGAACGCTCAAGAAGACGACTGCCGTCAATATCGACGCGAGGAAGGCGAGCATCAGATCGATTGGAGCGTCCGTCGCGATGCGCACATCTTCGGATATGCGATACTCGGGGTTGGCCGACTCACTTGCAAGCGGATCGATCCGGCGGAAGTTATCGTTTGCGAGCCAATACTCGATCACTTGGCGAGTGACGCATTCGCGCCATTTGCGCTGCGCCGTCATGCGTCCCCACACCGATGTGGCGGCGAGCAGGATGCTCGCAACGGCGAGTGGCACAAACAGCGCCGCTTGGGTCCAAAGTGCCGAAGCGTCTCGCCGCTCGAGAGCATCGAAGAAATGCCGATTCCAATAATTCAGCAGGTACTGCACCAGCAATTGCAGCAGGACGATGAGAATGAGGACTACGGTCAGCCCCCAGGCCACCCTCGCCGATCGGCCTCGCCAGAAGCTGGAAGCCGTAAGCCAAAATCTGGCAAACAGGTGCCCTCTATCAACGGCTGGACTGATCTTATCGCGAGCGTCCATGTCACCCGCCCCGAGTGGTCTTAAGCCTTCCAGGCTCAACTGTGCAGTCTCAGCCGATGGATTTGATAATCAAGCTTCACGGTTTGCCGGCCTTGATTTCCGTCAAGATGGTACAAAAGGCAATTATGTACTCTATCCTTTAGGAGAGGCGCCATGAAGGTCCGCGATGTGATGAGTTCGCCCGTGGTGTCGGTCACGCCCGATACTTCGCTTCTAGAAGCGGGCGAGCTGATGCTCCGACACGACATCAGTGGATTGCCTGTGCTCGATAGAGAGGCTCGTCTGGTGGGGATCATTACCGAGCGCGACTTCCTGCGCCCCACCGGATCCGGCCCTGGCTATAAGCGGCCGCGCTGGTTTCAAGTCTTGACCGGTCAAGCCAAAGACGGATTCCGCCAACCCAGCCGTAAGGTTGCGGACGTCATGACTGCCGCTCCGGTCACCATCACCGAAGAGACGCCGCTTGTGGAGGTGGTCGCCCTCATGGATCACCACCGCATCCATCGTTTGCCGGTCATGCGGAATTCAAAGGTGGTTGGGATCGTCAGCCGCGCCGATTTGCTGCGCGCCTTGGTGCAAAGCCTCCGTAAGACCTCCGCGATATCGAAGCGGGACGAGGACCTTCGCGCTCGCATGACAGAATTGGAGCGCGAATCATGGCTTCACCGCACTAGACCTTAGCCAAGGCTGCGAACTGGGCGCCAAGCGCTGCCGCAGCGCCCTTAAGGGTCGCGAAGCCGGCAAGGATCACGTAGACGGGGATCGGGGCGAGATAGGCTATCATGCGGCCTTTCTGCTCGAAGGCCGCGCGGAATGCGCCACTTGAAAGCTTATGCGCGATCTTTGGCGCGATGCCGCCGCCGAGATAGACGCCACCTCTGGCCCCGAAGAGCAGCGCCGCATCGCCGGCAAAGCGGCCGAGCCAGGTGACGAAAACATCGAGCGCTTCCACGGCAATCCTATCCTCGCCGCTGAGGGCCCGCGTGAGCACATCGTTCGGCTCAAGCCTCGCAGGGTGCATCCCGTGAGAGGCGGCAATCGCCAAGTATAGCTCGGCGAGACCAGGGCCCGACAGCGCGCGCTCGGCGGAGAGGTGCGAGCGGCCCTTGCGAAGCCGCTC
>DATBMX010000427.1:0-8871 GCA_036554625.1 Aestuariivirgaceae bacterium | reverse complement strand
CCGCTACCCGATCACCACACCGCGCGACAGGGACAAGAAGTCGCCATGTATCATCGCCGGCCCGACATGCGACTCAGCCGATGTGCTTTATGAGAAAACGCCATACGACCTGCCGATCACCCTGACGGTTGGAGACGAGGTGCTGATCGAAGCGGCAGGTGCCTATACGACCACCTATGCTTCCGTGGCCTTCAACGGCTTCGCGCCGCTCAAGGCCTACGTCATCTGAACTGCATTGCCGTCGGTGGAGTAAGGCAGATGGTGACGATCAGACAGGAGTCGCATGGGGATTGGGCAGCGCGCGAGGCGCTGCTCGACCGCGTCTTCGGCGAATCCCGGTTTCTCAAGACCTGCGAGGCATTGCGCAAGGGCCGCATGCCGTCGCCCGGACTCTCCTTCGGCGCCTTCGCCGATGGTGAGCTCGTGGGCACGGTGAGGCTGTGGGACATCATTGCAGGCTCCGCAGGTCCCGTCTTGCTGCTCGGTCCGCTCGCCGTGAAACCCGAGCTTCGGGGCAGGGGCATCGGCGAGAGTCTCGTGCGACATGCCATCCACGAGGCAACGCTCTCCGGCCACGGTGCGATTCTGCTCGTGGGTGATGGGGCCTACTACCGCCGCTTCGGCTTCTCCAGCGGCAAGGTGAAGAGCTTGCGAATGCCGGGACCGGTGGAGAAGAGCCGTTTCCAGGGCCTCGAACTCGAGAAAGGAGCGCTCGCTTTCGCCCGCGGGCCGGTCGTTCCATCCGGACGGCTCGTGGCGGAGTCGTTCCCGCAACTCGTGTCCGGAGTCCGGCTCGGGGCGCGCTAGCCTCCCTTGAGGCGGACGGGCGCGGTTGCGCGTCATGGCACGGAAGGTGCTATAGGTCGCTTTAGCCCCACCTCCAGCCCGCATGGACGTCCACGCAAAACGTTATCTTCTCGGCATCGACACCGGCGGCACCTACACGGATGCCGCCGTAATTTCCATTGCCGATCAGAAGGTGGCGGCCTCGGCCAAGGCGCTCACCACGCGGGGAGACCTTTCCATCGGCGTTGGCGAAGCGATGCGCAAGGCGCTTGCGCATCTTGGAGCCGGTGGAGGAAAGGACATCTCGCTCGTCTCGGTGTCAACGACGCTCGCCACAAATGCGGTCGTCGAAGGCCACGGCTCGCCGGTCTGCGTGGTGCTGATCGGCTTCGATAGCTCGATGGCCCAGCGATCTGGAATCGCGCAGGCCTTTCCAGGCATGCCCATCGTTACGGTCTCCGGAGGGCACGACCACAATGGCACTGAACGCTCGCCCTTGGACGAGGCCGGGTTGAACGCGGCCATCGCCGTGCATCAGGGGAAGGTGCAGGCCTTCGCCGTCGCGGCGCAATTTGCAGTGCGCAACCCTGCGCATGAGCACCGGGCGCGCGATCTGATCGCTGCCGCGACAGGAAAGCCCACGACCATTTCAACGGAGCTATCATCGGCGCTGGATGCACCCAGGCGTGCGCTGACGGCGGCGCTCAATGCAAGGCTTATCTCGCGCATCGCGATTCTCATCGATGCGGTCAAGACCGCTATGACGGAGCTTGGTCTTTCCTGCCCGCTCATGATGGTGAAGGGCGATGGAACCCTGGCGCTGGCGGATACGGTTGCGAAGCGGCCGATCGAAACCGTGCTTTCCGGCCCCGCAGCAAGTCTGGTCGGCGGCCGCTGGCTGTCGAAGCTCGACAGTTTCATCCTCTCCGATATCGGCGGCACGACAACCGACATCGGGATTTTGCTCGAGGGGCGGCCCAGAGTTTTGACCGAGGGAGCGGAGGTCGGCGGCTGGCGCACCATGGTCAGGGCCGTCGATGTAAGGACGATCGGTCTCGGGGGCGACAGCGAGATTTCGATCGGCCCCGGCGGGCGGCTGATCATTGGGCCGCAGAGGATCGTGCCCGTGTCGCTCCTTGCCGCTACTCATTCGGATGTGATGGAGAGCCTTGCGGCGGAGCTGACGGAGCCGGAGATCAGCTCGCTTGCCGGGCGTTTCATTCTGCGTCCGGCGGGCGCAAGGGACGTGGCTTCTGTTCAGGACCTCCCCGCACGGGAGGGCGAAATCCTGCGCATGGTCGAGCTTCGCCCCAAGCCCTTGCACAAGATTGCTGCGAGCGCCGGCGCTCAGAGGGCGGTGAACAGTCTCAGGCGCAAGGGCCTTGTGCAACTCGCCGGCTTCACGCCGTCGGACGCCGCGCATGTCCTGGAGTTTCAGTCAAACTGGTCGCGCGAGGCTGCGCTTGCGGGGGCTCAATTGACGGTGAGACTCAAGGACATGAAGGCAGCCTCTCCTGAGCGCGCCAAGGCCTTTGCCGAGGACGTATGGAGCGAGGTCGTGCGCGCAAGCGGGCGGGGCCTTCTCGATGCCGCGCTTGGCCTCGAGGCGCGAGGCAGCAGCGAAGAGCGCCTCCTCGATTCCATCTGCAGCGGCGAGCCGGCCGTCGGCCTCGCGCGCGTCGCCGTTTCCCCGAGAGTGCCGATCGTGGCGGTCGGCGCTCCGGCGAAGATCTACTATGGCGAGGTGGCCCGCCGCCTCGAGGCGGAGGTGGTGTTTCCGCAGCACTGCGAAGTTGCCAATGCGATCGGCGCGGCAACAGGGGTGATCGCACGCAGCGTGAGCGTTCAGGTGAGCGGCGACGGGGGCGGAGTGTTTCGCGTCCATGCGCCAAACGGCACGGAGCTCTTCACCAGCGGACGTTCCGCGCTCGAATACGCGCGCGCCGCGGCAAGCGAAGCGGCGCGCGCCGAGGCAGTCTCAATGGGTGCCAAGGATCCGGACGTGAGAGTCGGAATGGTGACTCACATGCTTCCCGGCGCCACGGGCGAGAACGACCTTCTCGCGGCGACAATCACCGCCGAAGCGATAGGACGTCCGGAACTCTGAATGAGCTAGTTTTCTCGGCGGCTTTCCGAGGATTCTTCTCTGCAAGTGTGGTTCATTGGCAATATTTTAGTCAAACGTTTGATTTGATAGGGAAACCTCGATCGCAAACTCATGAACGCCCCCGCAGTTTTGAACCATTTCCAATTGATTCACTCAACCGGTCCTTAAGCTTTGAAACGTAGTTTCCGAAAGATGGACGGCGTTTGAGGAGCATCCCGCATGAGCCAGGCGGCCAAAAGCGGCGTGTGGCATGATGATTGGGCCGAGCAGGCAGGCCGCGCGGCTCCCGCTTGGAGAATCGAGAAGCAGCAGGCTCCCGATGAGGGGCATTTGCCGTTTTTCCCCGACCAAGCGAGCGGGCGGGTCTATGAGCAGCTTCTCTACAATCTCCCGATCAACCTGCAATGCCTGGATGGCTCCGGGCGCATCACCAGCGTCAACCGGCAGTGGCTGGAAACGCTGGGTTACGAGCTGAAGGACGTCAGCGGCCGCCACTGGCACGAGTTCATCAGCAGCGCATCGCGCAGCCATCTCACCCAACAGGTCTATCCGCGCTATCTGCAGACCAATCTGATCCGCAACGCGGAGATCACGATGTTCAAGAGCGACGGTCAGCAGGCTCATATGCTGATGTCGGCGCAAGGCTACCGCGGCAACAAGGGGCGTATCGAGCGCTCCATCGTGATTCTGCAGGAGGTCACGGCACGCAAATCCGCCGAGACGGCTCTCAAGAGATCGGAGCAGCGCTTCCGCGGCGCCTTCGAGGCGGCGGCCCATGGCATCGTGCTGGTCGCGCCCACCGGGCGCGTCATCGCCTGGAATCCCGCGTTCAAGGATATGTCGGGACGCAGCGAGGAGGAGCTGGCGACGCTCGCCTTTGATGAAAGCGTAAATGAGGAGGACAAGGGCCCCTTCCTTTCCGCCATGCGAAGATTGATCGATGGCGAAATACCCTCCCTGAAAATGGAGCTCCGCTACCTCGGCGGCGAGACGGGCGTGGTATGGGGGTTCACCAGCGTCTCGCTTGTTCGCAACGACTCAGGCGGAATCGACCATCTCGTCGTCCAGATCGTCGACACGACGAGCCGGCGCCAGGCGGAACGGCAATTGCAGCAGGCTCAGAAAATGGAGGCCGTCGGCCAACTCACCGGCGGCCTCGCGCATGATTTCAACAACATTCTCACCGTGATCATGGGCAATCTGAACCTGGTGGAGAGCGCGGTCGAGACCGACGGCAAGGCGCGCGAACGCCTGCGGGAAGCGACGGAAGCCGTGCAGAAGGGCTCGGAACTGGCACGGCAGCTCCTGAGCTTCTCGAGCCAGCAGGTTGCCGAGCCGAAGGACGTGAAGGTCAACGACGCGATCAGCCGCATGCATTCGATGCTCGGCCGGACGCTCGGCGAAACCATCGACCTGCAGCTCGTCCTTGCCCGGGAGAGCGCCATCGTGTCGGTCGATCCGACGCAGCTCGAGACCTCGCTCATCAATCTTGCGATCAATGCGCGCGACGCGATGGCTGACGGCGGCAAGCTCGTCATTGAAACGCAATTGGTCGATCTTGATCAGGACTATGTGTCCATCAACCCGGATGTCAAAGCTGGACGCCATGTGATGATCGCCATCACGGATTCAGGCGCCGGCATTCCCAAATCGCTGCTCGACAAGGTGGTACAGCCGTTCTTCACGACGAAGCCGCAAGGCAAGGGCACGGGCCTTGGCCTGTCGATGGTCTATGGTTTTGCGACGCAGTCGGGCGGCCATATGCGGATCTACAGCGAGGAAGGTCACGGAACGTCCGTCAAGCTTTATCTGCCGGTGAACACCCTGGTGGCAGAAGCAGGCAAAACGCCTCCCGCAGCAGAACCAGAGCAAGCCTCTGACGCTCCGGCCGAATCACCGTCCGAACTTCAGGTGGAGGCCGTCGCGGATGAGCCGCGGGAAGCAGCCATAGTGGATGAGCCGCGGGAAGAAGCCATCGCGGTCGAGCCACGGGAAGAACCCATGCCTGATGTTCAGCGGCTGGAACCCCCTGTGGCGGAGCCTGTTCCGCCGAAGCCGCCTCGGCCGCTAGGGTGGAAAACCATCGCACCACTCGCCCCGCCGTCGCCCAAGCCTTTTCTCAAGCCCGGCCCGGAGCCTGCGTCGCCGGCGGCACCAGCGACGGGCGAGAGCAATGGACCGACGAAGATTTTGGTCGTCGAGGATCAGCCGGAGGTGCGAGCGGTCGCTTGCGGCTTCCTCAGCGACTTCGGCTATGAGGTGATCGAGGCAACTGACGGCATCGCTGCGTTGCGCCTCCTTGCCGAGCATCCGGACATAGACTTGATGTTCACCGACGTGGTCATGCCAGGCGGCCTCAATGGATTTGATCTGGCGCAGGCTGCTCAGCAGATCAGGCCGGATCTGCTCATAGTCCACACATCCGGCTATCCCAAAGGCGCGATGGTTCACCTCGAGGAGCCCCGGCTCAAGGACAACATCATCATGAAGCCTTACCGCCGCGAAGAGCTGCAGCGCGTCATGTCCCAGACGCTCGCCAGGCGAAAACAGCCCTAGCTCCTTAAGACTTCCGTAAAGGTAAAGGTCAGCGGGAACCCGCCTGAACCTTGGCAATTTATCTAAAAGACGCGATCGGGGGAGATTGCAGGCCGAAGGATGGGCAACAACATGGGCGAGCACCGTGACAGGAATGGTCAGGCCCTTCCTCGATTTGAGGAGGCAGCGAATGGTTCGGACGTCGCAGCCCCGGCGGAAACTCGGTCGCATGGCGAACTTCCGTTCCGGCAGGCTGTCCAGGCTCGGCAGGAAGACACCGCGGCGCGCATCGAGCGCCTCCTGCGTGCGCTGGCCGAAGCGGAAAACGCCCGCAAACGCGCAGAGCGCATGGCGGGCGAGGCCCGGCAATATGCGATCGGCGACTTCGCGCGCGATCTATTGGCCGTGGCCGACAATCTCGATCGCGCGGTGGCCGCAGCTGCGGCGCGCGGAAGCCCCGGCGACGAATCCACCATCCTCGACGGAGTTCGAGCGACGCGGCGAATGCTTCATTCGATCATCGAGCGCTACGGCGTGAAGAAGATCGAATCGCTCGGCGCCTATTTTGACCCCAAGATTCATGAAGCGGTCATGGTCGTGGAGAATGACGCAGAAGAGCCGGGCGTGATCGTCGAGGTGGCCGAAGATGGCTATATGCTCCATGACCGCCTCTTGCGCCCTGCACGGGTGTTCGTTAACAACCCGAACAGGCCGGCAATGAACTTGCGCGGAGAGGAGCCCGGCTGATTTCAGGAGCTTCCGGGTGGCCATCGATCCTTATCAAGTTCTGGGTGTGAGCAAGACGGCTTCGCAGGAGGAGATCCAGAAAGCCTATCGCAAGCTCGCGAAAAAACTTCACCCGGACCTCAATCCCGGCAACAAGAAGGCCGAGGAAAAATTCAAGGACATCGGCACCGCCTATGACATTCTGGGCGATCCTGAGAAACGGGCGCGCTTCGATCGCGGCGAAATCGACGCAACGGGTGCCGAACGGCCCCAGCGGCGATATTACCGCGAATATGCCGACGCGGGGCCGCAAAGTGCCGGAGCCTATTCGAGCGACGGTGGTTTTGCCGATTTTGCCGACGCCGGCGATGTTTTCGCCGATCTTTTCGGCCGCGGCGCCAGGGGCCGCAGAAACGTGCGCATGCGCGGCGGGGACATATCCTACAGATTGGAGATCGAATTTCTCGATGCCGTGAACGGTGCCGTTCAGCAGCTTCACATGCCCGACGGTTCGGAGATCAAAGTCACCATTCCTGCTGGAACGCGCGACGGCCAGATCTTGCGGCTGAAGGGCAAGGGCCAGCCAGGATTCAACGAAGGACCTCCTGGCGATGCACTGATCGAGATTGCCGTTCGACCGCACCCGATCTTTACGCGCAAGGGCGATGACATTCACAGCGAACTTGCGATTTCGCTGGGCGATGCCGTTCTCGGCGGCAAGGTCGAGACGCCGACGACGACGGGACGCGTGGCGCTGACAATTCCCAAGGGCGCCAACACCGGCACGGTACTGAGGCTGAAGGGCATGGGCGTGCCGCGACAGGAGGGCACGCGCGGCGATCATCTGGTAACTTTGAAAGTGATGCTGCCGGAGCACCCTGACCCGGAGCTGGAGAAATTCGTGGCGAGCTGGAGCGGCCGAAATGCCAGGCCCAGGCAGCCGGCGGGTTCGTGAACCATGCGCAAGGACCGCTCCCTCGGCAACGTCATCATCGCTCGCGAGCGGCTCGAGGCATGGATTGAGGCAGGCTGGATCGCCCCTGGCGTGGCCACCGGCAAGGAGCCGGGTCTGTCGGAGATGGATATCGCCCGCGCGCAGCTCATCTGCGATCTCAAGGACGATCTCGGGGTGAATGACGAAGGCGTGGAAGTCATCCTCGAACTTCTCGATCAGCTCTACGGCCTGCGATGCGCGATGCGGGAGATGATGGAAAGCGTGGTTCGCAGGACCGAGGGATAGAACCGGTCTTTGTTAGTTCCGGCGCTTCCTGAAGCGGAAGGGCGTGTGCCGATAGAGCTGATGGCTCGGCTGAAAAGACGTCGAGCCGATGACTTGGCCGGCAAAATACACGCGTTCCGCCGCGCTGGCAGCTTCCGGATTGCGCCTGACAGCGGCGCGCCTGGCCTGGAGTTGACCCGCGGGAAGCGTGAATCCTCCGTAGCGATGCCATGTCGTGCGACCGGTGCGGCGATAGACCCGGATGAGTATCGTTCCGCGCGACTCCGTGGCCTCGGCCACGAAAGTGCGCGCGCCATAGGCGATGATCGGATAGGTCTCCGAGCGGGCTTCAATGGCTGCAAGCCAAGTCGCAAGGACAGCTGCGGCAAGTGCGGTCGCGGGGCGCATGAGTCTCCTGGGTCTGTGACCTTGAGCCGATTATGAGCGGTGTCGAAAAGAAGGCCAAGAGGCAATGCACGTGCAACCGCAAGCGCTCAGCTGACGTTACCCTAAACGGCGGGTACAGACAGGAGTTGTCGTGACGGAGCATCACCGGAAATTTCGTTCGGAAGAGGCCTTACGTTCATTCAAGGACGAGGTGCTGCGCGAGCGGCGGTATTTTTGGAGCGAAGCGGCGCAGGATTTTCTTAACACCGTCGCGATCACGAGCCGTCGCCGTGTCAGATCCATCTCGGCCGGCAGCAAGTTCTGGCGCGCGCAGCTTGGCCATCGGACCGAACAGGACAAGCGCAGCGGAGAGAAGGTCATAAAACCGCATCCGGAAGAGCGCATGCGACCGCTGAGCGACCGAGCGATCGAGGGCCGGGTTAATCCCAAAGGAATTCCATGTCTCTACTTCGCCACGTCGCCGGAAGTGGCGATGACGGAGGTCCGGCCCTGGATAGGATCCACCATTTCGCTCGCTGCCTTCGAAACGACCCGTGATCTGAAGCTCGTCGACTGCTCGCAGCCGCCTGCCAACAACTCCCAGGATCCGATCGAAAATGCGGTGTGGGCGGAGATCAACGAAGCCTTTGCTGAGCCAATCGTTCGAAGCGATACCACAGGCGACTATTCGGCGACCCAGATATTGGCCGAGGTTTTCAAGGGCGAGGGAGTAGATGGAGTCATCTACATGAGCGCCTTTCTCGAATCAGGGCTCAATCTGGCTCTGTTCGACCTCGACTGCGCCAGGCTCCTCGACACCACCTTGTTCAAGGTCGAAAACGCTTCCTTCGAATTCGCCCCGCTCGATCCGAAAGAGGTCGACGAATTGCCGCCGCAGGGATATGCCAGGCCGGGGCAGGAAAAGAGGAAGACCTCAGCCGAGGGGATCGCCCAGTAGCCCGCCGACGGACTGCACCTGCTCCAGAGCCCAGCGCAGACGTTCACGCTCGTACAAGGTGAGATCGGCCACCGCTACCTTGTTCGACGGCTTGATCCCGCGATCGATGTCCCGCAGCTGCTGGTCGAGAACATCGCTCAGCAAGATTTGGTG
>DATBMX010000378.1:0-3521 GCA_036554625.1 Aestuariivirgaceae bacterium | reverse complement strand
GTTGGTCCAGCGAAGGTAGAGCTTGGTAAGCCTGTGCTCGATACCGCTGTCGATGCAGACGCGATCGAATATGTGTGGGCCGAGCAAACGAGTGCCGGATAGATCCCTGTTTTTGGGCAGATCGGCGAAGGCCATGCCGTTATCGGTGAGCACGATGTGGATCTGTAGGGAAAGGCCTCGATCACATTGCGCAGGAACGCCGAGCCTTCCATCTTTCCGGCGCTGTCATGGAACTCGACATAGGTGCTTGGAGACGCGGTCGATCACCACTTACAATGCGCCAACCATCGCGAACGGCCCCTAGAGGCATGGTCGCGGCGAGTGCGGCAACAACCGGCTTCTCGGACATGATAAGCGTCCTGTCCGATGACCCGAAGAGCACCGCCACCCGACGAACGTCCGCGGTATCGGCGGCTGCACCCGCAAGGAGGACCGCATGATCAAGTTCGATCCCTATCCGATCACGATCAACGGCTCGAAGAAGGACGAGGCGGTTCGGGCAACGGTCGCGGCGCGATTCGCGAAGGGCGAGATCACCGAGAGCCAGAAGATCGAGGAGCTGGTCCGGCTGGCGCCGAACAAGTGGGACTACATTGCCGATCCGAGCCCAGCAGCGGTCCACTACGAAGGGCGCGTCCGGGCGCTGCTGAGCTACATCGGAGCGACGACGGTCGGCCGGTGTCTGCTCGACATGCTTCGCACCAGCGGGACGCTTCCGATCTGGATCATTCCCTACGATTCGGATCAGGTCGAATTCTTGGGTGCCGGCAATGCCAACGTCACGTGGGCACCCCAGGCCTACGTCGGCACCCGGGCCGTTCGCGTGGCGTATTCCTTCGACTTCTTCACCTACTCCTCCTGGGGAAAGATGCCGGGCTCACGCTCCGACGAGGTGCTCTTTCACGAGATGGTCCACGCCTATCGGTACGCGAGCCCATTGATCAAGAAGAGGAACAACGATCCCCTCCCCGGTTACGAAGATCACGAGGAGTTCCTCGCCCACCAGCTCAGCAATGTCTATCGCTCGATGCAGGGCGCCAAGAAGTTCAACCTCGACTACAAGGAGAAGAAGGTGACCACGGCGGCCGAGTGTGAGGCAGCGCTCCGATCCAGCAAGCCGCTGATGGATGCTCTAGCGCTGTTCCTCGGCAGCGATCCTTTGACAAAGGCCGTCGCGAAAATGAAGACGCTCTACAACCCGTTCGCGGACTTCGAGCGGCTCAAGCGGCCCTGAGGCGGGTTCGCAGCTCGGGACACCCTGAGGGCCGAACCGTTCGGCCGGGCGCCGGCTCTTCCTTTGGACTGCTGCCCACATCACCAGGGATCTGGTCAGCTATTTCCGGGTTTGGCACATCTCTTCCGTCGCCGGCGCTGCTTGGGACAGCAGCTATTGACCTTGAATCAGACTCTAAGCGGACGTCGCCGGACTGGTGCTGTTGACCCAATCCGGACATCCGGCCCCGGATAGACTTGGCAATAGACCGCACATACAATCCGTTGAATTGGGCTCTCCAGGGGCAATGGAGACACATGGCCGAAGAGCGCTCGCAACGCCGCCTTGCCGCCATCATGGCCGCCGACGTGGTTGGTTACAGCCATCTCATGGAGCATGACGAAGCGGGAACTCTGGCAGCATTGAAGCAGCGGCGGCGGGAAATCCTGCAGCCGCTCGTGGCCGAACACCACGGCCGTATCGTCAAGGTTATGGGCGACGGCGTTCTCGTCGAGTTTACAAGCGCGGTAAACGCTGTGGCCTGTGCGGCCGAACTGCAGAAGAGAATGGCGGCGGCCAACAATGGCCTCGCCGATGACCGGCACATCGTGCTGCGCATCGGCATCAATCTCGGCGATGTGGTAGTCGAGGGCAGCGATATATATGGTGACGCGGTCATCATCGCTACTCGTTTAGAGGGAATGGCGGAGGCCGGGGGCATCTGCGTCTCTGCCAAGGTGCGCGAGGAAGTTGCACGCAAACTCGAAATCGCATTCGAGGACTGCGGCGAGCGCCAACTCAAGAACATCACGACGCCGGTCCGCGTCTATGCAGCGGCGCCCGCACCGTCACTGCCGGCGGTGCGGCCGCTCCCCCTGCCCGACAAGCCATCGATCGCCGTTCTGCCCTTCGACGACATGTCCGATGATCACGCTCAGGAGTATTTTTCCGACGGCATTGCGGAGGATCTGACGACGGCTCTCTCGCGCTTCGAATGGCTATTTGTCATCGCGCGAAACTCCGCCTTTACTTATAAGGGAAAGGCCGTCGACGTCAGACGGATCGGGCGCGAGCTCGGTGTCCGCTATGTCCTGGAGGGTAGCGTACGACGGTCCGGCAATCGTGTCCGGATTAACGCGCAGCTGATCGATGCTGGGGCCGATCATCATGTGTGGGCGCAGCGTTATGAACGAGAGATCGGCGATCTCTTTGAATTGCAAGACGACATTGTCGCCAGCATAGCGACAACGGTCGGGCCGGAGATCACGCTGGCCGAGATCGCCCGCACGAGGGGGAAGCGACCCGACGATTTCGACGCATGGGATCATTACCTGCGGGCGCTTTCCGCCTACCACAGGATGACCAAGGAAGACGTTGAGGCCGCGATCGCCGATCTCGAAAAGGCGATCCAGATCGATTCCGAGTTTGCCAACGCTCATGCTTTACTCGGACTGTGCCATGTGCACGTCGGAATGCGCGGGTGGGTTCGTCCGGTGCGACCGGCATTCGAAAGAGCACGCCATTGGGTCGATCAGGCTGTTCGTCTGGCACCAACCAACCCAGAGACCCATCAGTCCCTAGCGTTCGTGCTTGCCATGACGGGACACGCGGAAGACGCGATTAGAGTCGCAAAAATCGCAACCGACCTGAATCCCAACTTTGCTGAGGCTTACGCGGTCCTTGGTCAATCCCTTATACTTTGTGGAGAACTTGAGGGAGGGTTGGCGGCCTGTCGTATGGCGGAACGTGGCAGTCCGCGAGACTCTTCGAGGGGGACTTTCTTATACGCTGCTATGGGGCAGGGATACTTTTTTCTTGGCGACTACGAAAGAGCTATTGAGACATCGAAAAAGGGCCTTCACCATGAGCCTTCACTGTTTGGCGCGCTGATAGCGTTAGCTTCCACCTACGCTCAGCTTGGCCGTAACGACGAGGCCCGGCACTATGTGAACGAACTGCTTAGACACATTCCGCGATACTCGTTACGAGCTCTGCGGAAGAATCCAATGTTTGTCGCTCCCGACCTGATTGAAAAGCTTGTCGACAGTATGCGGTTGGCTGGACTGCCGGAATAAAGCACTGGCGGCTAGTTCTGGCTAACCGTGTGTGAGCAGAAATCCACCGCACCTGACCGCAGACCGAGCGGCGGCTGCCGCTGGCGAGCAGTTATCATTCATCGGGAAAAGCAAAATGTCCGTTCATGGCACATCTCGGTCCAACCGTTCCGATCAAGGTCGGTCAGCTTTCGAGCGTGAAGCGGTCGAAATTAGCTAGCGCGTTCGCTTACCGCGGGTAAGCCGCCCTGCTG
>DATBMX010000296.1:0-5381 GCA_036554625.1 Aestuariivirgaceae bacterium | reverse complement strand
CGAGGCGGGAGTCATCTGATGGCCGTGCTTCTCATCGCCGAGCACGACAACGCTCATCTTAAGGACGCCACCAACAAGGCGCTCACCGCCGCCGTGAAGCTGGGCGGCGAGGTCCATGTTCTCGTCGCCGGCCACAATGCCGCCCCCGCCGCCGAAGCCGCCGCAAAGCTTCAGGGCGTGGCAAAGGTGCTTCATGCCGATGCGCCTTTCTTCGAGCGCCCCTTGGCCGAGCCCATGGCCGCGCTCGTCGTCTCCCTTGCCGGCAGTTACGAGCATGTCCTTGCTCCCGCTACCACCAACGGCAAGAACTACATGCCGCGCATCGCCGCTCTCCTCGACGTGATGCAGATCTCCGAGATCACCAATGTCCTGGAGCCCGACATGTTCGAGCGCCTCATCTATGCCGGCAACGCCATTCAGACCGTTCAATCGACCGACAGGATCAAGGTGCTCACCGTCCGCACCGCCGCCTTCCAGGCGACGGGCGAGGGCGGCGCCGCCGCTGTCGAGAAGATTGCGCCCCCGACCGATCCCGGTCTCTCCTTTTTCGAGGGTGAGAATCTGTCAGTTTCCGAGCGCCCCGAACTCACCTCCGCGCGCATCATCGTCTCGGGCGGACGCGGCATGCAGAACGGCGCCAACTTCAGCATGCTCGAGAAAGTGGCCGACAAGCTCGGCGCCGCCGTCGGCGCCTCGCGGGCCGCGGTTGATGCGGGCTTCGTTCCCAACGATTATCAGGTCGGCCAGACGGGCAAGGTCGTCGCCCCCGACCTCTATATTGCCGTTGGAATTTCCGGCGCCATCCAGCATCTCGCCGGCATGAAGGACTCGAAGGTGATCGTCGCCATAAACAAGGACGAGGAGGCTCCGATTTTTCAGGTCGCCGACTATGGACTCGTCGCCGATCTCTTCCAGGCCGTTCCTGAGCTCGAGGGCGAGCTGGCCAAGCTGCGCCGCTAGGCTTGGTGCGTAGCAACCGTCCCTTTTTGCACTTGCGAAATAGGCTTGTCGGGTGCCCGGGCCCATTATAGGCTCTGCGCCCCAAACACGGCATGAGTTAAGAAACATAAATGAATATCCGAAAAGTGGGGATCATTGGCGCGGGCCAGATGGGCAATGGCATCGCCCATGTTTGCGCCCTTGCCGGTTATGACGTCCTTTTGAACGACACGGCCAAGGATCGCATCGAGGCCGCACTCGCCACCGTCAACGGCAATCTCGCCCGCCAGGTGAAATCCGGAAAGATCACCGAGCAGCAGAGGAAGGAAGCACTGAAGCGGATCGCCTCTGCGGAGCGCTATGAAGCTCTCGAGGATTGCGATCTCGTCATCGAATCGGCGGTCGAGGACGAGCAGGTCAAGCGCAAGATCTTCTCCGAGATCTCCAAGGTCGTGAAGCCGGAGGCCCTGCTCGGCACCAACACCTCGTCGATCTCGGTGACCCGCCTCGCTTCGGCCACCAACCGGCCGGAGAAATTCATGGGCATCCACTTCATGAATCCCGTGCCGGTGATGCCTCTCGTCGAACTCAGTCGCGGCATCGCCACCGACGATCCGACCTTCTCCGCCATGAAGGAATTCGTCGCCACCCTCGGCAAGACCATTGCCATTGCCGAGGATTTTCCGGCTTTCATCGTCAACCGTATTCTCCTGCCCATGATCAATGAGGCGATCTACACGCTTTACGAGGGCGTCGGCAATGTCGAGGCGATTGACACGGCCATGAGGCTCGGCGCCCGCCATCCCATGGGGCCTCTCGAATTGGCCGATTTCATCGGCCTCGATACCTGTCTTTCGATCATGCAGGTCCTTTACGAGGGCTTGGCCGATTCCAAATACCGCCCCTGTCCTCTTCTCGTGAAATACGTCGAGGCCGGCTGGCTCGGCCGCAAGACCAATCGCGGCTTCTACGACTATCGCGGCGAAAAGCCTGTCCCGACGCGATAGGTTTCGCAACTTCTGTTCGGTCGTCATGGCCGGACTTGATCAGACTTGATCCGCCCAACTGCCTCCCGCGCTCGCGGGTCAAGCCCGCGAATGATGCTTTCTTCGTCCGGCGATCTTACGATGCTTCATTAACCGCGAGGTTGATCAGCTGAAACGCCTCGGCGCTCGACCAGTCGGCGGGGCCGAGAAGCCGGCCGATCTCGCGGCCCTGCCGGTCGATCAGCACCGTGGCGGGAAGCCCCAGCGCCCTGACGTTCTCGATCGCTTTGCCGCTCGCGTCCACATAAAGGCGCAGCAGGCGCGACTGGGTTTCCTCGAGGAATTGCGCAGCGACCTTCGCCCCGCCCCGGTCGACGCTGATCGCCACCACTTCGAAGTCCTTGGAGCCGAATCGCCGCTGCAGGGCGGCGAGCGAAGGCATCTCCGTGCGACACGGCCCGCACCAGCTGGCCCAAAGATTGAGGAGCACAACCTGCCCGCGCCAGTCCGCGAGCGACCTTGGCTTTCCCTCGCCGTCGAAGAACTGAATCTCGGCCGCCCCGGGACGCTCGGGCTTGACCACGAACGCGCTCATGGCGCCCTTGGCCACCGCGCGCGTGATCGTGTTGGCGGCAGGGGATGGCGCCTCCTGCGCCGGCGCCTCCATCTCGGCCGGTGGGGCGATCTGCGGATTGCCTTTGGGCCCGGAGACAAGATAGATGACGCCGACACAGGCGACCACGCCGAGCAGGACGCTTAGAACTTTGAGACTTCCGGAGAGGGGCGCGGTGCCGATCATGATAGGATTAACCCTCGTTAAGCTGGATCTTCAATGACCAACAAAATGTGGGGCGGCCGCTTTGGCTCTAGTCCCGGCGACATCATGGAGGAGATCAACGCCTCCATCGGCTTCGACCGCCGTCTTTTTGCCCAGGACATTCGAGCCTCCAAGGCCCATGCAAGCATGCTGGCCGACTGCTCCATCATCTCCGGCGAAGACGCCGCGGAAATTATCCGCGGCCTCGACAAGGTGCAATCGGAAATCGAAGGCGGGTCCTTCACCTTTTCGCGCGCCCTCGAAGACATTCATATGAACATTGAATCAAGGCTTGAGGAGCTGATCGGCGAGGCGGCGGGCAGGCTTCATACCGCCCGCTCGCGCAATGATCAGGTGGCCGTGGACTTCCGGCTTTTTGTCAGGGACGCCGTGGACTTTCTCGATGGCCGGCTGCGTGCGCTGCAGCAGGCTTTGGCGGCGAAGGCGCTGGTCCATGCCACCACCATCATGCCGGGCTTCACCCATCTTCAGCCGGCCCAGCCTGTCACCTTCGGCCATCATTGCCTGGCCTATGTCGAAATGTTCTCCCGCGACCGCGGCCGCTTTGCCGATGCGCGCCGCCGCATGAACGAAAGTCCGCTTGGTGCTGCCGCGCTCGCTGGAACCTCCTTTCCCATCGACCGTATGCGCACCGCCACCGCGCTAGGCTTCTCAGCGCCCATGCGCAATTCGCTCGACGCCGTGTCCGACCGCGACTTTGCCCTTGAGACCTTGAGCGCTTCCGCCCTCTGCGCCGTCCACCTGTCGCGGCTCGCCGAGGAGATCGTGCTCTGGTGCTCCCCGCAATTCGGCTTCGTCAGGATGACCGACAAATTCACCACCGGCTCCTCGATCATGCCCCAGAAGCGCAATCCCGATGCGGCAGAACTCGTGCGCGCCAAGGCGGGGCGCATTTTAGGCGCCCTGACGACGCTGCTCGTCGTCATCAAGGGCCTGCCCCTCGCCTATGCCAAGGATATGCAGGAGGACAAGGAGCCGGTTTTCGATGCGCTCGACAGTCTGAGCCTGTCGCTCGCCGCCATGACGGGAATGGTGAAGGACATTGAGCCCGACAAGGACGCCATGCACAAGGCGGCCGGGCGCGGCTTCGCGACGGCAACTGACTTGGCCGACTGGCTCGTGCGCCTTCTGGGCCTTCCCTTCCGGCAGGCGCATCACATCGTCGGCAAGCTCGTCGCTCTGTCCGAGAGCCGCGGCGTTGACCTTGCCCAGTTGAGCTTGCGCGACATGCAGAGCGTCCATTCCGGCATCACCGCCGATGCGCTCGAGGTTCTGGACGTCGAGCGCTCGGTCGTCTCGCGCCGTTCCTTCGGCGGCACGGCCCCCGCCAATGTCGAGGCCGAGGCGCGCCGCTGGATCAGCAACCTCGAAGAGGCCGGGGCGGGCTAGTCCCTTGGCCCGCCTCCTGTCATGCGCTAAAAGCAGCGTGAAGAGGGGAAAAACGAGTCGATGAACTGGTTCTGCCGCATGATCGTCCTGAGCCTTGTCGTTCTCGGGCTCGCCGCCTGCGGCGTGCGCGGCGACCTTGAGCCTCCTCAAGGAGCCAAGCCGCAGAAGGATGAGCCCTTCGTCCTCGACAAGATTATTTAGACACTGGCCCGGCGCATCCTTCCATGCATCATTTCGCCTATCTGAACGGCGTGCTCCATGCCGAGGACGTCAATCTGTCCGAGCTCGCCGACGAGATCGGCACCCCATTCTATTGCTATTCGAGCGCGACACTCGAGCGCCACTACAAGGTCTTCTCCGGCGCCTTCGCCGGCATGGATCATGCGGTCTTCTATTCGATCAAGGCCAATTCCAACCAGGCCGTGGTCAAGACTCTCGTCGATTTGGGAGCCGGCATCGATGTCGTGTCGGAGGGCGAGCTGCGCCGGGCCCTCGCTTTGGGCGTTCCCGGTAGTAGGATCGTTTTTTCCGGCGTCGGCAAGACGGCGCGTGAAATGGCGACGGCGCTCAAGGAGTCGATCTCGGGGTTCAATATCGAATCCGAGCCCGAGCTTGAGCTTCTGAGCAGCATCGCCTTGCGTCTCGGCGCCAAGGCGCCCATCGCCTTGCGCATCAACCCCGATGTCGACGCCGAGACTCACGCCAAGATTTCGACCGGGAAGGCGTCCGACAAATTCGGCATTCCCTATTCCTCTGCGCTTGATGCCTATGCCAAGGCGGCGGGCCTTGATGGCATTGAGGTGCGTGGCGTCGACGTGCATATCGGCAGCCAGATCACACGCCTCGAACCCTTCGCCGCGGCTTATGAGCGAATTGCCGTGCTCGTCGATCGCTTGCGCCGCTACGGTCATTCGATCAGCCATGTGGATCTCGGCGGCGGCCTCGGCATTCCCTACCGTGGCGTCAATGAAATTCCTCCGCACCCCGATGAATATGCAGCACTTGTGCGCCGAATTTTCGGCGGCCTCGACGTCAAGGTGCTGCTCGAGCCCGGCCGCATGATCACGGGCAACGCCGGCATTCTTCTCTCGCGCGTGATCTATGTGAAGGAAAGTGCGGGCAAGACCTTCCTCGTCATCGATGCGGCGATGAACGACCTCGTGCGCCCGACGCTCTACGACGCCTGGCACGATATCTGGCCCGTCGCCGAGCCAGCGCCTGGCGATGTC
>DATBMX010000272.1:0-1987 GCA_036554625.1 Aestuariivirgaceae bacterium | reverse complement strand
CGAGGCGGGCGCGCCAGGTGGCGAGCACAATGTTTCCCGGCTGCAGCACGGGTCGCATCCGGCGCGAGCGGCCGCCGCGCACTAGGCCGAGCGAACGCCCGCGCGTGGCGGTCAGAATCTCCGCAATGGCGCTGCTCTCGCCATAGCGCCGTACAGTCAGTACAATGCCTTCGTCTTTCCATTCCATAAGATGGATCTTAGTCTAATCCAAAAGCCCAATGGCGCGCAGTCGCTCCGGGTCCTTGGCCCAATTCTCGCGAACCTTCACGAACAAAAACAAATGGACACGCCGCTCAAGGGTCTTCTCGAGCTCGAGGCGTGCCGCACGGCCAAGGGCCTTGATGGTCTGGCCGCCCTTGCCGAGCACGATCTTGCGCTGGCTTTCGCGCTCGACATAGATCACCTGATCGATTCGCACCGACCCGTCCTTGCGCTCCTCCCATTTCTCGGTCTCGACCGTCGAGGCATAGGGCAATTCCTGGTGCAGCCGTTCATAGATCTTTTCGCGCGTGATCTCCGACGCCATGAGCCGCAACGGCGCATCGGCGATCTGGTCTTCCGGATAGAGCCATGGGCCGGGCGGCATCATGCCGGCGAGCTTGTGCTTGAGCTCCTCGACGCCGTCGCCCGTGGTGGCGCTCACCATGAATGTTTCTGCGAAAGCCAAGGCCTCGTTCAGCTTTTGCGCAAGCGCCAGCAAGGTCTGCCGCTGCAACAGATCGATCTTGTTGAGCACCAGCACCGTCTTGGTTTTGCCTTCCGCAAGCCTCGCCGATATTCGCTCGACGTCCTCCGTGACGCCCGCTCGCGCATCGACGATGAACAGCACGATATCGGCGTCCCCTGCCCCGCTCCATGCCGCCTCCACCATCGCCTCGTCGAGCCGCCGCCGCGGCGCGAAAATTCCAGGCGTATCGACGAAGATGATCTGGCTTTTATCCTCGATGACGATGGCGCGGATGCGCGAACGGGTCGTCTGCACCTTGTGCGAGACGATGGCCACCTTGGTGCCGGCGAGACAGTTGACCAGCGTCGATTTCCCGGCGTTGGGCGCGCCTATGATGGCGGCGAAACCGCAGCGGGTGGGTTCCTCATTCAATCCAGACCCCTTCCCTCACCAGAAGGGCCCTTGCCGCTTCCTGTTCCGCCTGCCGCTTCGATTTTCCTTCGCCTCGTGCAGGCGCATGCTTTTCCACCTCCACATCCACGATGAACAAGGGCTCGTGCTGCGGTCCGCTGCGGCTGACGATCTGGTAAACCGGCGGAGCGAGCGACCGTGCCCCGGTCCACTCCTGGAGCGTGGTCTTCGGATCCTTGACATCGAAGCGCACGGCTTCGAACCGGTCGCCCCAATGCCGGAGTATGAACGAGCGCGCCGCGCCGATGCCTCCATCGAGATAAATTGCCGCGATCAGCGCTTCGCAGGCGTCCGCCAGAACATTGCTGCTGGTGCGCACCGTGTTCATGCTTCCGCGCTTCTCGGCCCGAAGCGCTTCCGGCAGCCCAAGCTCGCGCGCCACCTCCGCCAGCGTTTCGGTGCACACGAGCGCCTTCAGGCTTTGCGTCAACGGGCCTTCATCCATGTGCGGATCGCGCCGATATAGCTCCTCGGCAACGACGAGGTCGAGCACCCGGTCGCCCAGGAACTCCAGAGCCTCATAATCGTGGCCCTTCTTGAGCCGGTACGAGGAATGGGTGAGAGCCCGCGTCAGCAGCTCAGTGTTCTTGAAATGATAGCCGACTTTCTCAGCGAGACCCTTGCTTTGAGCCACGTCAGTCAACCGTTTCGAAAAACCGGCTCCATCTTATCGCCAGAGGCCATTTCCACACCTCGAAAATGCCAGCGGTCCCGTTGTGAGAGAAGAATATGAGATCGGCTCGGCCCACGAAATTTTCGAACGGCACGTAGCCGACGGGTGTCAGAAAACGGCTGTCCTCGGAATTGTCGCGGTTGTCGCCCATCATGAAGTAGTGGCCGGGCGGCACC
>DATBMX010000233.1:0-5564 GCA_036554625.1 Aestuariivirgaceae bacterium | reverse complement strand
ATTGGTGACTGGGAGGATTCCCGGCACGATCGGAATGCGGATCCCCCGCGCCCGTGCGCGATCGACGAAGCGCAGGTAGGCGCTGTTGTCGAAGAAGAACTGTGTGATCGCCCGCGACGCTCCATTTTCAGCCTTGGCGGCGAGCATCGCCAGATCGACTTCGAGCGTGAATGACTCGGGATGCTTCTCGGGATAGGCGGCGACCGAAATCTCGAAATCGCCCACGGCCCGGATCCCGGCTACGAGGTCGGCGGCATTTCTGTAGCCGCATGGGTGGGGCTCGAATTTGGCCCCCACTCCGCCTGGCGGATCGCCGCGCAGCGCAACGATATGTTCGATGCCGGCTGCCCCATAACTCTGCACCACCTGGTCCACTTCGGCTTTCGACGCATCGACGCAGGTGAGATGCGCAGCGAGACTCAAGCGCGTGCGCCGGCGCATCTCGGCAAGTGTTGACAGTGTGCGGTGCCGGGTCGATCCGCCGGCGCCGTAGGTCACCGACACGAAGCGGGGGCCTATTCCTTCGAGCCTCTCGACCGTGTGCCAGAACGGCAGATCGGCATCCTCCGACTTGGGTGGAAAGAATTCGAACGATATCTCGAGCCCTTGGTCAGCTTGCATCCTGCTTCCTTTTTCGTGGCGTGGTCTCCTCCGCCTTGACGGCAAGCCACAGGGAAACCGTAAGTCCCATCTTGCCAGCCTTGCGCGGCGGCCTGAGCGAGCTGAAATGTGCAAGCTCGAGTCCCGCCCGCTGCAGCCAGCCAGCCATGTGGTCGGCCGCGATGCCAAGACGGCGGTGCGCATGCTCCTCGCGAAGGAAGTCGAGAGCGTGCGGCGCGAAATCGACGACCAGCAGCCGCCCGCCTTGCCTCAGAATACGCGCGCTCTCCATGAGGGCTCGCGGCGGATCATCGAGGTAATGCAGCACCTGGTGAATGGTCACGAGATCGGCCGATGCGTCGGGCAAGCCGATTTGATTGACATCGCCGAGGCGCACCTGCGCGTTGCGTTGCTGCGCCCGTTCCAGATTGGCGCGCGCGATGGCAAGCATTTCGCGGCTGGCGTCGACGCCAATCGCCTGCCGGGCAAGCGGGGCGAGCACTTCGAGCACGCGACCCGTGCCTGTTCCCAGATCGACGAGCGTTCCGATGCGGCCTTCGCCCACGAGCTTGAGCCAGGCGGCTTCGACCTCCTGCTCGCTGACATGAAGCGAGCGCAGCTGGTGCCAGTTGGCGGCATTGGCCCTGAAATAACGCTGCGCCTGCTCTGCTCGCGCCTCGCGAACCGCCTTGAGCTGATCCGCATCGCGCGTGAGCTGCGCGGTATCTTTCGGCAACAGCTCGACCACGGCGCGGGCGAGACTGGCGCCGGACCCGCTCTCCCTGAGCCGGAACAGAACCCAGCTTCCCTCGCGATAGCGGTCGAGCAGACCGGCATCGCACATGAGTTTCAGATGCCGGCTGATCCTAGGCTGGCTCTGCCCGAGGATCTGCGTGATTTCCGTAACATTGAGTTCGCCCTGGGCAAGCAGATGAAGAAGCCGCAGGCGACTTGTCTCGCCGATCGCCCTCAAACCGCGCAAAAATGCTTCCATGGAATCCGAGCCAAGACGCCCTGTTCAGTAATATGCACATATAAACATATCTTTATGTAAAATTGAAGCCCCCTCGAATCTTGAGCGCAATCCGACAAAGCGCTCGACTGCCCCCGAATGTTGACAACTTCAATCCGTCCTTGGCTTCAAAATCCATTTTTGATCTGATAATAAACACTGCTCGGGGGCTTATCACATCAGGGCCGTGATAACCGGGGTGCCCGCCTAGGCGCTATGGTGAGACTCTTATGAAGAGAGATGAATCCCCCCTTCCCAGCCGCCGTCAGCTTCTGTTTGCCGCTACGGCAGCCTTGACCCTGGGCGCTCCGCCCTGGCAGCAGCGCGCAGCCCGCGCCGCCACGGGCCCCGAGAAATATGTCGAATCGCTGGGCCAGGACGTCATCGCGCTCGCCAAAAGCGGCACGCGCGGCACTTCCCTGCGATCCCGATTCGTTTCGCTTCTTCAACGGCACTCCGACATTCGCGGAATTGCCCTGTTCTCGCTGGGCACATACCAGAAGCAGCTGCCGGCCGGTCAGCGCAGCAAATATTTCGAACTTGTAATTCGTTACGCGGCAGGCTTTTTTGCATATTACATCGAGGACTTCGCCGGCACCAGGTTTGACGTGAAATCCTCCCGTCCGCGCGGCAAGTCGATCGAGGTAGAAAGCGCGATACGTTTCGAGAACGGCAGCACGGCGCCTGTCAGGTGGAGCGTTGTGAAGAGCGGCAGCGGCTATCGCGTCAATGATGTCAACGTCCGCGGCATATGGCTTTCCTTGCAGATGCAACAGCAGTTCACCTCGGTGCTCAAGCGCAACAAGGGTGATTTCGATGCTCTGTACAAATATCTGCACGAGAACACATGAGCTTCAGCGAGTAGGCAAACGGTATTTGGAGCAATGATGCGCGAGAATGTGAGTTCAAGCCGCCGCGACGTTTTGCGGCTTTTGCTGTTCACCGGGTTTGCCGGGATCCTTTCCACGGCGGCCGGCGGCGTACTGGCTGCCGAACATCCGGCGGTCCGTTACATCCGCAAGGTGACGGCCGACCTGTTCGCCGCCCACAAGCTTGGCACCGTATCTGCCTTTCTGCCTCCCATTCAGCGGCACGCAGACATAGAGACGATCGCCAATTACTCGCTCGGCCAGTATGAGTCGAGGCTCTCCTCGAGCCAACGTCAGCGCTACTACCGCGGCGTTGCTAATTTCATGGCACGCTATTTCGCCGATCAGACACGCCATTACCGGATCGCCAAATGGCAGGTGGGGGATGCCGAGGAAAGCAGCAACGGCGATATACTCATCGACAGCCGCGTGACGCTGATGAACGGTCAATCCTATTCCGTCGTGTGGAGACTCGCCCGGCGGGGCAAGGGCTACAAAGTTACGGACGTGAAGGTCGCCGGCTTCTCGCTAACCTATTTCCAGCGCGGCCTGTTCGTCTCTTTCATTCGCGAAAGGAAGGGCGACGTCAACCAGCTCGTCGCCGTGTTGAACAGATAGGGGCTGCGGCGAACCTATCGGGCGAATTGCTTGTATTTGATCCGCTTCGGCATCACGGCGTCGTCGCCCAGTCGCCGCTTCTTGTCTTCCTCGTAAGCCTGGAAATTGCCCTCGAACCATTCGACATGGCTGTCGCCTTCGAAGGCGAGCATATGAGTGGCGAGCCGGTCCAGGAACATGCGGTCGTGGCTGATGATCACAGCGCATCCGGCGAAATCCTCGAGCGCCTCTTCGAGGGCTGCCAGGGTCTCGGTATCGAGATCGTTCGTGGGCTCGTCAAGGAGAAGCACATTGGCGCCCGACTTCAGCATCTTGGCGAGATGCACCCGGTTGCGCTGACCCCCCGACAGCGAGCCGACTTTCTGCTGCTGATCACTGCCGCGGAAATTGAAGGCCGACGTATAGGCACGGCTGTTGACCTCGCGCTTGCCTAGGTAGAGCACGTCGTCCCCGCCCGAAATCTCCTCCCACACCGTCTTGTCGGATTCGAGCGCATCGCGACTCTGGTTCACATAGCCCAATACCACGTTCTCGCCTATCCTGATCCTGCCGCGGTCGGGACCTTCTTCCCCCGTGATCATGCGGAACAGCGTCGTCTTGCCGACGCCGTTTGGTCCGATTACGCCAACGATGCCGCCAGGTGGCAGCTTAAAATTCAAGCCTTCGATGAGGAGGCGCTCGCCATAGGCTTTCGACAGGCTTTCCGCCTCGATCACCACGTTGCCGAGCCGCGGCCCCGGCGGAATGACGATCTGCGCCTCGCGCGAGGCAAGCCTCGCCTCATTGGCCTTGATGAGCTCGTCATAGGCCTTGATGCGCGCCTTCGACTTGGCCTGCCTGGCCCTGGGACTTGCAGCAATCCACGCGCGCTCGCGCTCGATCACCTTTTGCCGCGCCACGTCTTCGCGCTGCTCCTGTGCGAAACGCCTGGCCTTCTGTTCGAGATAGGCCGAGTAGTTGCCTTCGTAGGGAATGCCACGACCGCGGTCGAGCTCGAGAATCCATCCCGTTACATTGTCGAGGAAATAGCGGTCGTGAGTTACGATCAATATGGCGCCTGGATATTCGCGCAGATGATGTTCGAGCCAGTTGACCGATTCAGCGTCGAGGTGGTTGGTCGGTTCATCGAGGAGCAGGAGATCGGGCTTCGACAGAAGGAGGCGCGTGAGCGCAACCCGGCGGCGCTCGCCGCCTGAGAGCTTTCTCACATCCGCCTCGCCTGGGGGGCAGCGCAGCGCGTCCATCGCCTGCTCCACCTGCGCATCAAGATCCCAAAGATTCTGCGAATCGATGATGTCCTGCAGCTTTCCCGCCTCGTCCTGCGTCTCGTCGGAATAATTCATCATCAGCTCGTTGTAGCGCTCGAGCACGGCTTTTTTCGGCGCCACCCCTTCCATGACATTGCCAATGACGTCCTTCGCCGAATCAAGCTGCGGCTCCTGGCTGAGGATGCCGACGCTCGCCCCTTCCGCAACCCAAGCCTCGCCTGCGAATTCCTTGTCCAATCCTGCCATAATGCGCAGAAGCGTCGATTTTCCCGACCCATTAGGGCCGAGCACGCCGATCTTCGCATCCGGATAGAAGGATAGATTGATGTTCTCCAAGACCTTCTTGCCGTTGGGATAGGACTTGGAGAGTCCGTGCATATGGTAGATGAACTGGCGCGCCATCTTCTTACGAGAGCCTCGGACGATGGAATGGATTGGCCCCGATCGGGCCGGCGCCTTCTAGCCGAATAACCAGGGCTTGCGCAAATCGCGATTTTGAAAGAAAGGCTCCCGGGGCGCTCTCGCGAAACCCCGGGAGCCGTGACAGTCGAGGCTAAAATTAGGGCGTGGTCGGCGAAGTTTCCGGCGCCTCCGCCTCGAGATCGTTCTCGGTCGGGTCGAGACCCATTTTCACGCGCACATCATCCCTGATGTCGCTCCACGGCGAGCGATTGGAGAAAGCCTCCATGTTGGCTTCCGCAGCAGCAAGATCGTCGAGGGCCTGTTCACCGGCATCGATCGCGTCTTGTGCTGCCTGCAATTCATCGGGCGTTGGAACCGCCTGGGTGCCAAGCGCCGCCATGGCGGCATCGACTTCGGCAACGGCAATGCCCGAGTCCGTGTAGGCCTGAAGGTCGGCATAGCCGTTCACGTAGCCTGCAGTCTTTAGAGCAAGATCAAGAGCCGCCGCTAGCTCGCCTGCGGCAACCGTTGCCTCCGCAGCCGCCAGATCGGCTTCCATGCTATTGTAATCCGATTGCGCCTTCGCATAGGCAGCGACCATGCCGATCGTTCCATTGAACTTCCCGTTCCGGATATGGGCCTGGATCGCTGGATGGTCGATCGGCTTGGCGGCATTCCACCGCCCAAGCATGGATGGATGCGCGGGAGCCGTCGGGTCGCTCAGCGCGAGCTGTTTGTCCTTGCTCTTCTGCTTGGTCGCGCCGACGGAGGCGACATCGGTCGTGGACTTAGTCG
>DATBMX010000221.1:0-2834 GCA_036554625.1 Aestuariivirgaceae bacterium | reverse complement strand
AGGCAATATGGGGCTTTGCGACGCCTGCTGCCGAAGCTCAATGTGCTCGGCGGCTGTTGCGGCACGGATCACCGGCACTTGACAGAAATCGCAAAGGCAACGGCCTAGGGGAATGTAACCTCGACGCGTTTGCCGGCGGCCACGGTTATGGTTCGGACGAGCGTTGCTGCTCCAAAGGCAACTTCCACCTTGTATGTGCCGGGCGCCAGTACGACGTCGCTCGTGGAACCCTCCGTTTTGGCAGCGACGCGGCCGGCGTGATCGAGTATTTGCCATGTGACCGCGGCATGCGGAGTACCTTCGATTGCGAGACTGGCAATGCCCGCCAGATGATCAATCTCGACTGCACTCAGCATTCCAGCTTTGACCTCCACGTCGCTGCGCGCGACAGCGTTGCCGGGCACGAGCTCGCTTTCGACGCGGTAACGACCCGCGGGCAACCGGAGCAGATCGCCGGGGACGGCATTGTCTGCTACGAGGCGCATCCTGTCGGCGCCCGAGAGAGAATAGATCCGATGGCTGGTCTGAAACCTCGCGGGAGGCGGAGCGGCAAGGCGCGAGAGAACGCGAAGGCCACCCATATCCAGGTTGAAGACAACCGATAGCCGCTGCTTTGCCTCGAGCGAGATGACGCGCGAGAAACGCGCCAGGCCATATTCCAGATCGATGCGGTATTCGCCCGGCTGGCTCAGGAAATCGGCGATCGGCGCTTCTCCCTCATACACCAATTCGCCGCCACGATTGGCTCCCGTCAGCAGACGGTAGACGCGCCAGGCAATCGGGCGGGCGATGAGATTGCCTCCTTCCCGCAGCCGGGCGGCGAGCTCAAAGCCTTCAGTGCCTGCCTTCGTTACGAAAGCCCGCTGATCGTAGGGTGCTTCGGGCAGCGGCAGCGAACTTGTGACAAGGTCGGACTCTGCCGGTGCCGTTGCGGCGCCAGGATGATGTGGAAAGCCAAAAAGGCACGACATGAAAATCAAAAGGGTCACCGCTCCATGGCGATGACCCCTTGACGCTTGCATGGCACGGCTTTTCGCCTTGTGCATGCCCACACCCCATCAGACTAGCGGCCCCGACCGTCCCGGCCGGCCTCCGAAAGCTCGCATGAGGCAAAAGCTCGGGCAACGACATGCTTAATTTTGGGTTAACGTCAAAGTGCAAATTGAGCGTTCTTGACAAGCAACCATGTCTGCTTCAGCAGTTTGGGTCGATCCAAAGCGCAATGCGACATGCCCCTCAATGATGCCTCGACCGGTCTGAGCCTGCTCTCCACTCGCCGCTCGGCCTCCGTCAAGGCGATGGCCGGGCCGGGCCCCACGCAGCAACAGCTCCATCAAATCCTGCGAATTGCCGTCAGAGCGCCGGATCATGGCAAGCTGCAGCCTTGGCGGTTTCTTCTCTTCGAAGGGCCGGCACGGGAAGCCATCGGTGAGCAGCTTGCCCGCAGGTGGTCGGAACTTCACATCGATGCATCTGAGGAGACCCTCCGGCACTGGCGCACGTTCTTCTTGCGAGCGCCTGTGGTGCTGGCTTTGGTTTCCCGCGCGGCGCCGCATCCCAAAATTCCTCAATGGGAGCAGCAATTGTCGGCAGGAGCCGTCGGACAAAACATTCTTCTCGCAGCGGCGGCGCTGGGCATAGGTTGCCAGTGGAACACCGACTGGTGCGCTTATGATCCCACGATTGCCCGTGTGCTTGGATTGCAGGAAAACGAGAGGATCGCCGGATTCTTCTATCTCGGCACGCCGACGGAGCTGCTGGAGGACCGGCCACGACCGGATCCGCAAACGCTCCTCACCCGCTGGCAGGCTAGGCAATGAGGATCAGGGGTCTGCTTTTCGATAAGGACGGTACGCTGGTCGACGTGGTGGGAACATGGCTGCCGGTCTATCGCGAGATGCTGGCGGAGGCATTTCCAGGCCAGGAAGATCATTGGAGCCAGCTTCTGATCAGGTCTGGATATGATCCCCATACGAATGGTTTCAAAGCGAACTCGCCCATCGCTGTCGGAACGACGGACCAGCTGGTCGATCTCTGGTGGCCGGGCCTGTCGCGGGAGCAACGGCAGGCCATGATAGGCAAGGTGGACCGGGACTTTGAGCAGAAATCTGTGAGATATCTTCAGCCCCTCATGCCGCTCGCGCCACTGCTGGACGAACTACGGAGCCGTAGCATGCAGCTCGGTATCGCCACCAATGACAATGAGGCCTCGGCGCGAAAACACGTTAGCCAGTTGCAGCTGGAGCATCTTATCGATTTCGTTGCCGGTTACGATACGGTCAGGAACCCGAAACCGGCAGGTGACATGGTCCATGCCTTTTGCGCGGCTTGTGCGTTACGGCCTGAGCAGGTGGCGGTGGTCGGTGACAATCGGCATGATCTCGAAATGGCGCGGAGCGCAGGAGCAGGGCTCGCGATCGGCGTAATGAGCGGCGGAAGCGCGCCCGAGGATTTCGGTTCGCTCGCTGACGCTGTGCTTGCATCGATTGCCGAACTGCCCGATTTTCTTCAGCGCAACTGATGTTCTACGACGCGAGAGAGAACAAGCACGGCTTTCCCAATGATCCGTTCAAGGCGTTGGTGGCGCCGCGGCCGATCGGGTGGATTTCGACTTTGTCCGCCAGCGGAGTTGCCAATCTGGCGCCCTACAGCTTCTTCAACGCGGTGTCGGAGCGGCCATTCTACGTCATATTTGGATCGAATGGACGAAAGCACTCGCTGAGCAACATCGAGGCGACAGGCGAATTCGCGGTCAATCTTGCAACTTGGGACCTGCGCGAGGCGGTCAATCTTTCCTCGGCGCGCGTGCAGGCCGATGTCGACGAATTCGAACT
>DATBMX010000156.1:0-8792 GCA_036554625.1 Aestuariivirgaceae bacterium | reverse complement strand
ACCAGGCCAGCCAAGCCATGGACCAATGTTGAGTGAAAAGTTGTCGTTTCGTGACGGCGTACTCGTTATTCATGATGATCTCGAGATTTACGCCATACCAGAGCCTCGGCTCCTGTCGATTGAATGCTCGACCTATGCACTGTCCGCAGTGTTCTCCAGCGGCGAAGGTGAGCCGAAGAGGGTCAGCTATTGGCTCGAACTCAAGGACGATCATGTCTGCGTCACGATAGCTCCTTTGCTCACGAAAAAAATAACCGCTCTGATTCGCGGGCGTGAAGGGGGAGAGAGCGGGGCATGGCGCGTCATGAAGTGATCGGCCGTCCAGTGGCCGGATTGCGCATGTTGACACCTGCTAGCTCGCACTCCGCCGGCCGCCGGCTAATCGAAATTAGGGACGAAAGTGCTTATCATCTTTCTTAACTCAGGCATACGATCTTGCATCTGTCTTTCGCCTTCTGTGTAATCTTGCAAGAATCTGTGGTTCGCCCTCGATGACCCCGCTTCAATTCTACTTTCCATTTTTCTCAGAGCCTGTCGGAGAGGGCGCGATCGAGCCTCCCCTCGACGAGGTGACGGCCGTCGCGCGCCGGATGGGCTGCAACGAGGAAACGGCGCGTGCCGTGGCTCTGCATCGCCGCGCCATTAAGGCTCTTCGGGAGGCCGAAGAGACAGGCTACCTGCAGCACGTTCGCGATCTGTCCGAAAAAGTTGAGGCAAGTGATCTAAAAGCGAAGGCTCTACCGGCGAACTTCGCCGAACGGCTGAGCAGGCTGCGCGAACACCTCGCCACGCGGGGACGCGGCCGCCCGCAACGGTCCATCTACGTCGCACACGAAGTAAGCGAGCTCTTCTCCTTCCTCAGGCAAACTCAGTCCTATGCGATGACCCTAGAGTGGTTGAAGAGGCGTAAACGACACTACACCTCTCAGAAGAATGTCGAGCGTATGCTCACAAACTACAAGCGGCACAATCTAACCGAACGGTCTGGCGAACGCGCGGGAGCAATTACAAGTGTGTGGGATCGCGATTTTGAGCGATTTTTTGCCTGGGCGGCGAAGCTTACCGAGCCGAAAAAGTGAAGATGCCCGGACCGCGCGGAGTATCAGCGTGGCATGGCTCCAACTGTCGCCCGAACCCATTTTACAGCCGTTCTTGGCCGACGAATTAAATAGGGTGAACCGAGAAGCGTAGTAGGGTACCGCTTGGACATCGTAGACTAAGGGCGATGTCTTGAGCAAACTTCCTTCTGTATTGGCGTCGGATATGTCGCCCGACCCCGTGAGCCAGAAGCGGGACACCCGTTTCAAGCGGGGCCAGAGCGGCAACCCCGCCGGCAAACCCAAGGGAGCGCGCAACAAGGCGACGCTCGCCATGGAAACCCTGCTTGAGGGCGAGGCCGAAGCTCTGAGCCGCAAGGCCGTCGACTTGGCGTTGGCGGGCGACACGACGGCTCTGCGCCTGTGCTTTGAACGCATCCTGCCAGCGCGCAAGGATCGGCCTGTCACGTTCGCTTTTCCGAAGATCGAGACGGCAGCGGACGCAGCGAAGGCAGCGGCCGCCCTCGTCGCCGCGGTCGCCGCCGGCGAGCTGACGCCGTCCGAAGCGAGCGAGCTTTCGCGGCTCCTCGAAAATTTCACCAAGGTACTGGCAGCGTCCGAAATCGAGGAGCGCCTAACCCGGTTGGAGCGTAAAGCAAATGACACGAGCACTCGATAAGCGACTGCGAAAGCTGGAGGCGCGCGGACGCAAGTCTGAACTTGAGAACGTGACGGACGAGGATCTCGCCGCAGACATCCTGCGCTTGGCTGACCAGTGCGGCGACCTCGATGCCTTCGGGGCGTGGCTGGCCGACATCTACGATGCCGACACGGCTCGACAGATGATGGCACAATTGAGGTGGGATATGAACCGCAAGCAAGCCTCCGACCATTCGTAGGAATTTTTCGATGGCGAAAGCTACCTGACATCGGGCTACGCCCGGAGGATTACGGACGCACTCTCTTCGTCGGACGAGGGCATTGATCATATACAAGCAGACAGGAACTCTTCGCGCCGTTCAGATCCTGCTCGGCCATCCCAAGATCGAGAGCACGGTCGCTACCTCGGCGTCGACATAGAGGATGCACTTGCTGTGGCGACCCTCGGCGCGGCCCCAACGCAGATGGCCGACTTGCGGGAATGACCTCGCGGCCATCCCTGTTGCGTTGCGGATCCAAACCTTGGCTGTCCGCTCTCGGCCAGACCTTCTCACGGTGGTCGCTCCCGGCGTGTCCTCCTCCCCTAGCCGGATTAGCCGGCGTTGGAGACAGGCTCTGGGACATTCCGAGTATGATCCGGGCTTTCGAGACCGAAGGCCGTGGAACTCAGGTCGAAATCTCGGTGCGAAGCGCGCACTCAAACCGCAGCAGGTCTGGGCCATCCGCTTCTGGCTTGACCGCGAGGGACGGGTCCGAGACCGAGCCCTGTTCGATTTGGCAATCGATAGTAAGCTGCGCGGCTGCGACTTGGTCAAAATCAGGATTGCGGACCTCGTCAGTGGCGGCCGGGTCCGCTCACGTGCCATTGTCGTCCAGCGCAAGACTGGCAGATCCGTTCAGTTCGAGCTTCTTGAACCCGCCCGCGCCAGCATCCTTGCTTGGCTTGACTGTCGCGGCGGCTCGCTCACCGATTTCGCGTTCCCGAGCCGGATCGACCATACCGCTCATATCAGCACCCGCCAGTATGCCCGGCTTGTCGACGAGTGGGTAAAGGGCGTCGGGCTCCGGCACCAGGATTACGGGACGCACTCTCTCCGCCGGACGAAAGCCTCGATCATCTACAAGCAGAGCGGAAACCTTCGCGCCGTTCAGATCCTGCTTGGCCATACGAAGATCGAGAGCACGGTCCGGTATCTCGGCGTCGACATAGAGGACGCGCTTGCTCTCGCCGAAGGCACTGCAATCTGAGCCTCGGGGCTCTTCGAGGCTTACGAGGAGCCCAGACCGCCAAGCCGAACTGCGCCCAAAATCGCCATTCTCGAGCGCCGACGCGTCGCCCGAAATTGGACACTACTACTCAGGTCCACTTCGGCCAGTTACCCTAAAGCGGCCGGTGCTCAAGACCGCTTCCAGACGAAGACGTGGAAAGCTGCCGATCGCTCCGTAGGGAGCCGCAGATCCATTCTCCATCTCGCTGCCTGGGCCGATCAGGGTGGCGGCACCAGGATGACGTCGCCGGGCTGCGGTGCCGGTGGCGGGTTAAGACTATAACAAAGGCGCAAGAGCAGGTCCTCGCCCCCTTGCGCGCTCACGCGCAATCTACGTCGCGCCGGACCCGGGATGAGGCGGGTGAATCGCAAACGTTCTTCTTCACTCTCGGGGCTCTCCCACGTCTGGACGAGCTGTCCGGTGTCATCGAAGCCATCGATCTTAATTGGTTTCGAATGCGCCTTCACGTACTGCAACTGCACCGTACGTGCCGCGAACGGTAGCTCGACCTCGACGGCACCAATTTCAAGCTCACGCTGCCCATCCGGTTGGTTCGCTGGAAACTGGTCGGTGATGCGGGCGATTGCCCCCTGCAAAGGCCGATACACGGCCTCGCCGATAATGGTCGGCCCGGTCAATTGCCCGAGCGTCATCGTTTCGAAACTCGTGCAGGCGTCGGCAGGCAAAACGGTCACCGGCGTCTCGCACTCCTGCTCCCCAACCGGCGTGCCGTTCGACCCCGAAGAGAAGCGCACCACCGTCGATCCTAACGGGAAAGACGCGGGATGATCATCCAGGATCGGCGGCAAAGCGGACCCTGGGCAGATTCCGCTCCAACTCGCCTGCAGCCGTGAGGAAATCCTCTCAAATGGGACCTGCGCCTCGCTTGGCAAGCGCTGCACAACGACGGCCGGTGGGCAAAGGAGCTGAGGTCGTTCGGCAACGACAATGCGCTGTTGAGCGCTCGCAGTGCACGTCGAGGTGCTGGCTGTCACGACGACTGAATGCGGCCCCGGCGTATTTGCGCCGAGCGAGACCGGTTGCTGAAAAACATTGCCGCAAGTCCCTGCACCGCAGACTTCGACGGGAGACTGATTGTCGATCGTCATCACCACCGATTGCAATGCGGCTCCGGTCGACTCGGCAACTATCGTCACCTGCAGATTGCCCGGGTCGCAGGTCGCCGCAGGGGCGAAGATCTGCGTTCGCACCGTGGCGACCGTTCCGCCGGATTCGTCGACCTGGACGCATGGACTGTCGAAACTTCCGCAACCGATCATTCCATTCGGGACTGCGTCCAGTTCCGCCAACGTCAAGGTCGTGACCTGCGCCGTCGTCTGGTTGCGCAGCTTCACCTCCGGGCGCAGCCGATGACGAAGAAAGGCCGGCAGAACCATAGCAGCGGTCACTGATGATGCGGCGTTCGCCTCGGTCAAGGGCGCGGTCGTGGCCATGCCGTTGGCGCCGTTGTAGCGAAGAGATGCGCCGTTATCGTCCACGGATTGTTGTGGGATTGATGGAGGCACAATTTCCAATCTCGGGGCGAAGAGTGTGAAGTTGGCCGGCGCTTGGAAAGTCGGCGCAAATTCGCCGAAACAGACATCGACCGGTGTCAACGTCGCCTGCCCGTTTGGAGTCGAGTTGAACTGGTTTTGAGTGTTGAACGTGACGTTGAGAGACTCCTGAAAAACGTCCGCCTGGGAGAACTGCAGCCCGAAACCGGTAACGCGCCAAGGCGCCGGCAATGTATTTGCGCCATTCGTCGACCCCCCGAGGGGACTCAGCCCTACCAACGGCAGCGATGCCGTCAGATCCCAGCGCTGCGCGGCTGAATCGAAGCCGCCATTCAATTTCGCAAAGGACGCCGCGGATGTGCCATTGGCGCCCAGCTGCCCGTCAACCTCGGCGACAAATGGTTGCCCGTCCGCCTTCAGGAAAGAGTTCGACGGCGGCACCGTCACGGAGGCAAAGGGGTTAAGGACCAAGCTTGGGAGTCGCGTGCCGGCGCGCGGATCGCGTAAGGATAGGCTGCTCTGAACCATGAACGGAATGGCCACGAACCTTGGCCCCAAGTCAGTTGTCTGGCCCGCTGTTACCTGCGCGCCTTCAATGCCTTCCAAGCGGGGAAAGCGCAGCACGGCGTTGCCATCGTCAAGCAAGGCGCGCGCAGTCACCGTGTGTTGACCGGTCGGCACGGCATCGAATTGCCATTGATGCGGCGGGGGCGCGCCCGTGACATCCTGGGTCAATTGGAACCCTGGTACCGATAGATCGATGCGGATCTGCGATTCGGTATTGCCAACGACGTCCAGCAATCCTCGCACGATCTGGGCGGAGCGGACGACAGGGATGTCAAGCTCCACCACCGGCTCGCCCTGACATGGAACGTCGATGAGCTCGCTCGCGCTGCCATTGAACACAACCGTGCCCTCGGGCAGCAAAGGGCTTTGCGGAAATCCTGGCTGACTCGTCGTGAAAATGCATGCCGTTGTGATCTGCGCCATCTGCCCGCTGCGAAGGAGCATCGAGATCGGGACTCCCTCATTGCGGAGCGCCGTCCGGGACGTGACAACCGGGGCAGACGAAGCCTGCGGCTGGATTTGCGCACCTGCAGGGTTCTCCCTCACGCCTGCGACGGCCGTGCACGTTGCAGTTTCGTCAAGTGCATCGATGTCCACGGCGGGTCCGGTCAGGCGTGCGGTGACGCGTGCGAGCGCGGGGCATTCGCTGATGTCGAACGTTTGCACGCCCGACGGCAGCACGGCGGCCGAGATCAATGCACCTGGAGATGTCGCTTGCACGGTTCCAAACCGGTAGTGCGCATTGTTCTGGAGCCGGACGTCGTTGACGCGCATCGCGAACGTCGACCCGGTGGCATCGACGTTGGGGTTGAGGCTGTATGCGGCCAGGGCCGGCGGCGCCGTTCCGCCTGGGACCGTGTAGGTCCCCGTGGCGGATTGCGACGTCGCGGCTGTGTTCGTCGCGACGACCGTTCCGCCCGGCTGCGCCGGGTTGCCGTTAAGGTAGTTCAATACGGCTGGGGAGGCCGGCTCGAAACGGATGATCCCGCTGAGCTGTCCGACATCCACCGGAGTACCGCAACTCGATAGCACCGGTACCAATAACGCCAGCTGCAGCCCGATCTCCCGACGGATAGGTCGCATGGTCACCCTCCCCCGCCTGAAACTCACAATAGCCGATTTCGCGAGCCCGATCTGTGACTTGCGGCACAGTCCAGCAGCCGTTAATGCGGCTCGTCAGCGCTCGGCGGCCCCGAGGGGGCCGCTTGCGCGCTCGCGGACGTTAGCGATCCGCCGGCCGCAGATTTCGAAGTCGTTTACGGGCCGGTTCGGCGGGCCCCGCGCTCGGCCGCGGCACCCAGCCCATCATGCTAACGAACCAAAACGGCGCGGTGGTCATCCTTGCCGGCCCGTCTGTCGGCACCATCATCTCGGCTGACCGCAACGGCGTCGCGCTCTCGCTGGAGCGCTAGGGATTTCCGTATCCTGCCGATCGGCTTTGCGCCCATTCCGGCAGGAAATCCGGACATCTCGGCCGTCCGAAAGCGGACGTCGCAGAACTCGACTAGATCAGCGGGCGCAGAGAGTTCGTCGAACCCTCAGCACCTGCGCCCCGGGGACAGTCGCGAGCCTCCTCCATCTAATAGGGGCAGCGCGAGAGCGGTGGGGGCCCGTTTTTCCGGTCGGCACACATTCAAAGCCCTATCATCTTGGCCGGTTGTATTGCGAAATGACGTAGGCTCGTTCGCTCGTAAGGTGTGGTAAGGTCCCGAAGGCGGTCAGGAGTTCGCTGCAATGAGGTGGCTCACGCACCTAGCACCCGCGTTCAGCATAGGGATCCTGGTCCTTCTGTCGCCGGGAGTGGCGCTCGCCCAAAGCTGCGGTGACAGCCACGCAAACTGCCCGCAGGATCAAACCTGTCAGCCGGGACTGTTCGGCGGCGAGTGCCGCCGACAGCCGTGCAACGCCAATAGCGATTGCCCGAGCGCGCGCCGAACCTGTCTTGGTGGTTTTTGCCAGACCGGATGCTCCACCAACGCCCAGTGCGGCAGAGGGCGTGTGTGTCAAGGCGCGGGCAGCCTCCGACTGGGAACCTGCGTAACACCGCCGCCGCCGCAACCAACCCCGCCACCTGGCCAACTACCCGGCGAGGGACAGGCGTGCGGAACGATAATCCTGGGCGGCGGAGTCAAGAAGCACAAGGGCTGTCTGAAGGGCCTTAAGTGCCAGAACAATAAGTGTGTCAAGCTCGAGGTGGAGTTGCAGGGAGCGTCCGGGAAGCTCGCGCTTCGTTCAACTCGGTTGTGACGCTCGGCAACTAACCATAGGTGGTCTGGGGGTGGCTCAGTCGCCATCTTGGGGGGATTGTCACCGTAACGACTGCAGCACCGGGGCGAGCGCGGATGACACGCCGCCCCGTCTACTCGCGTTACCGCCACATCCTGCCGGTCCGCTATCGCCGAGATTCCCGCCGCGTCGGCTTCGCGCCCAAAGTCATCATTCCCAAACGCTAACTCTTCGCCAAAATCCGTCGTTATTCGGTCAGGTTCCGCACCTCAGGCCGCCCCGCTCTTCAAAGCGGATGACTCCAGTAGTCGCGCATCGCTTGCTCGCGTTTCCGATCGTGCCAAATTTGGTCGTCGCCAAAGAACGCCGGGGCGCCTCTGACCTGCTCCGCAGTGATGTCGGTCCGATAGCCACCGAGGTGGCGAACATATGTGAGCCTTTCCCACGGTATGGTCTGGTGATGGACCCCGATGCCGAGAAAACCGCCGAAGGTCACATCGACATACAGCACACGGCCACTCGCCTTCTCGATGAGGAGCCGCTTGATTGTCCCGACCTGATCGTTTCTTCGGGTCGAATACGGCCGTGCCTTCCACGCGATCGCTTTCGATGATCGGCTTGGACGAAGGTGCTTCCTTCAAGGTGCCCCAGAGATAGTAGCCATTCTCGGTGATCCCGAAGGCAACAACTTTTCGGTTGACCGGCAGGGGCCAATCGCCTTCGGCGTTGACCTGTTCAGTGAGCGTCCACGGCCCGTGCTCAGCTGGCAGCTTGCCGCCGGACGCATCATCCGTAATGCAGCGAATGTCCGGCGCGCCTTGAGCCTGGAATACATAAAACGCTTTCATGACGACCTCCATCAACGTTGGACGGAAGCCCCCCTCATTGCGTCACGAAGGGCTCGGAAGTGCAAGTCGCCCGACCAAGGGCAAGCGGAAAGCTGGACGTTCCGCTTTCGGCCACATGGCGAGCGTCCGCCCTGCGCCCATCGCGGCCATTCAGCTGACGTTCCCGGCACCTCGGAAGCGGACATCGTCCAGAAAGCGCCCCGGCTGCTGAGGCCTTCCTGAATGACCCGGGCGCGAATCTCGCCATTGCCTCCGCTGGGGATCCCCGGGCAGCGAACCCTCTCCCCGGCGGGAGCCGGGTATAGTGATATTGGACGTCGTAGGCCACTTTAGACAAGTTCGCCGCAGCCCACTCGGTAATGTGTAACAGTTGTCGCTCGCCTACACGCGCGACCCACGTTCTTTGTTGAACGTGTCTATAATTGCAATCATTTCAACAAGCTTGGCCCGAATATCCAGGAAATTTCTAGTGCCGGCTAGCTCACGTCGTTCGGCCATAAGCAATATGGCATCAAGTACTTCATCCGAGTTTCGAAGCAACCCAACAAGGTGAGCGCCGTTCGGACCACACCGCCCCGCGAACCAATTTTTCACTGTACGCTCATGAGCGCCTGTCCAGCTGGCTGCTCTTTTCACGGATGCATGAGTGCTCCCAAGCGCTAAACGCAGTG
>DATBMX010000147.1:0-3540 GCA_036554625.1 Aestuariivirgaceae bacterium | reverse complement strand
GATACGTGCGAGGGGCTCCTCTATGCCCCCGAAGCGGCCGATCGGCAGGTTGAACTGCTCCCGTATCGAAGCGTAGGCGCCGGTTGCGCGGGCAGCGACCTCCACAGCGGCGACTGAAAGTGCAGGCAGCGAAATGGACCGTCCAGCAGCAAGACACTCCATCAACATGCGCCAGCCCTGCCCTGCGCCCTTCCTTCCGCCAATGATGCAATCCAAAGGCACGAAAACATTGCGTCCCGTTATCGGCCCGTTCGCAAAGGGCACACCCATGGGGTCGTGTCGCTCACCGATAATGATCCCCTGTGTCGACCGCGGTATCAGGGCGCATGTAATGCCGATGTTCTCTGGCCCGCCGAGCAGTCCGTCCGGATCGTGCATGTCGAAGGCGAGACCGATCAATGTGGCTACGGGCGCAAGCGTTATGTATCGTTTGCTTAGCGTAATGCGAACACCGATCGTCTCTCTCCCTTCAAACTGTCCGTAGCATACGATGCCCTTGCTGCGGCTGGCCGCGGCATCGCTGCCGGCGTGAGGTTCGGTGAGCGCAAAACACGGGATGTCTTCGCCCGATGCCAGGCGCGGCAAATAATGGTTTCGCTGATCTTCCGTGCCGTAGTGCAGCAACAGTTCCGCCGGACCGAGCGAGTTGGGCACCATGAGAGTGCAGGCCACCGGGATGCTGCGGCTTGCAACCTTCGTTACGACTGCCGAATGGCCAATGGCCGAGAAGCCGAGGCCGCCATATTCCTCCGGAATGATCATTCCGAAGAAGCGCTTTTTCTTGAGAAAGTCCCAAACGTCTCGCGGAAGATCACGATCCTGAGTGATCTGCCAGTCATCTATCAGACGGCAGAGTTCATTCACGGGCCCATCGATGAATGCTTGCTCGCGAGGGGAAAGACGCTGCACCTCGAAATCGAGGAGCTTGCGCCAATTGGGGCGGCCGGAAAAAAGGTCCCCGTCCCACCAAATCGTACCCGCTTCAATGGCGATGCGTTCGCTCTCGCTCATTCGCGGCATCGACGAGCGCGCAAATCTCATCAGGTGGGTAGAAAAGAGCGGCCGTCGAACGGCCGGAACACCGAAAACGACCGCGGCGATTGCAATGAAAAGGGCGCTGAGAACAATGGGCCAGGATGAAAGAGAGTCGATGAGCAGGCTTCTGACCATAGATTAGTTCCTGAGCGGCTTCCCTGTACTTAGCATGTGCGTGACACGGGCAGCGCTTGCGGGCTGTCGCGCTAAGGCAAGGAAGGCCTGTGCTTCCAAGGAAAGGAGATCTTCCTCATCCAGCGTTTCGGTAATGTCAGTGTTGCCGCCACTGACGATTCTTGCCAGATGCTTGCCGATGACGACATCGTGTGGGGTTGCCTTGCCCAGCCGGCGGAAATTCGCAAGGGCGAGCGACAGCGCGGCAAATGCCGTTCGACCGGGCAACGATATGCGTAAGGGTGCCAGAGGCTCGTAGTTTCGGCTCAGATTCAATGCCTTGTTCTTGGCATCCGCCAGCAGCCGGTCGCGGTTCATCGTGATGCCGTCCGATGGCCTCAAGAACATGAGGTCCTTGGCGCGCTCTGCGGATGTCGCAACTTTTGCGAGGCCGATCGTTTCGAAGGTATTGATCACGGCGGGCATCGGGCCAAAGGGGGGACGCTTGCTGCTCGCGCGCCGACACAAGAGCTCCTTGCACCCGCCCCAGGCCGGCACCAGGCCGACGCCCGCCTCTACCAGACCTGCATAAGTTTCGGCATCGGCTTGCACCGCCGAGCTATGAAGCAGGATCTCGCAGCCTCCGCCCATCGCCATGCCGGAAGGTGCGGCCACCACGGGGAACGGCGCATATTTCATCCTCTGCAAGGTCTTCTGCCCATAACGGATGAGCAGGCGCAGCAGAAACCATGCCCGCAACTTCGTTGCGATCGACAAGAGGCCGATATTCGCTCCGACGGAAAAATTTTTCTCTTCATTGTAGATGACGAGCGCCCGATGCTGCGCTGCCACCAGGCGCAGGGCCTTGTTGATCATGAACAGCGACAAAGGATCGAGCGCATTCATCTTGCTGTGAAACTCGAGGCAAAGCACGTTATCGCCAATGTCCCACAGGCTGGCTGAAGGATTACGTTTCAGTGGGCGCCGCATGCGTTTGATGTCAGCGAGAAGGATGACGCCGGGGCGGTGTGTAATATCGGCATAGGTGCCGTCCAGCTTCAGATACTGACGTTGCCCTCGCTCGACGCGATAGAAGCGACGGCCCCTCGCACGCGCCAGCAACGGTGGGGGGCTCATTCCCGAGCGGCGGAGCTTGTCGATGAACCAGTCGACTCCCAGATGGTCGATCAGCTCGAAAGGCCCTCGTTTCCAATTATAGCCAAGGCGCATGGCGGTATCGACGGCAGTGATTTCATCGGCGATCTCGGGCACGACAGATGCGGTATAGGTCAGCGTGCGCGAAAGCACCGACCATGCATAGCGCCCGCCTTTGTCAGGATGCTCGAGAAGCGCACGCAAGCCTCCTCGGCGGCTCACAAGGCTGCCGAACGACGGTTTGCGTGTTGCGCGGTAAGTGCCCGTCGAAAGATCGAGTGCTTCCTTGATTTTTTCCGCAGTGTCAGGCTTCAGTCGGTAGAAACCGCCTTTGCCCTTCCGCCCGATATGCCCCGACTCGATCATTTTCCTGATCAGCGGCAGATCCTGTTGGACGTCATGGAATGAATCGGTTTTGGGAAGCGTCTTGGCCATGCTCCCCATCACATGCGGCATCAGATCGATGCCGACCATATCGAGGAGACCGAACACGCCGGTCTTGGGTGCTCCGATCGGCGTGCCCATGACGGCATCTGCTTCCTCGACTGTTAGATCCAGTGCGATCGCTTGCAGCACGGCGCATTGAAGCCAGTAGATGCCGATGCGATTGGCTATGAACCCAGGCGTGTCTTTGCATCTGACAGGGGTCTTGCCGAGCTTGAGATCAGCGAAAGTCTCGATCGACTCGATCGCCTCGGCGCGCGTTTGCTCGCCTGGAACGATTTCGAGAAGGCGCTGGTATCTGGGGGGATTGAAGAAGTGGGTGACCAGGAAATCGCTTGCGAAACTGCGGTCCAATCCCTGAGTAAGCGCCGAAAGCGGAATCGTCGATGTATTCGAAGAGACGATCGTGAGTGGCCGCCGAACACTATCGATCTTGCGGTAGAGCGCCTGCTTCGCGTCGGCTTTCTCAATGATGGCTTCGATGATCCAGTCGCATTCCGCCAGCCGATGCAGGTCGTCCTCGATATTGCATGGCGCAATGAGCGCGCTGTTGCGATCATGCATGAGGGCGGCGGGATCGGACTTCGCAAGTCGCGATATTGCATTGGCGGCGATACCGCTGCGATTGGAGCGATCGGACGATGCGACGTCGAAGAGCAGCACGGGCACGCCGGCATTGGCGATGTGGGCGGCAATGCCTGAACCCATCACTCCCGCTCCGAAGACCGCCGCTTTGCCGATCGTTCTCATTCGAGTGCTTCGAGAACAGTGGCGATCCCCTGTCCCCCACCA
>DATBMX010000141.1:0-3384 GCA_036554625.1 Aestuariivirgaceae bacterium | reverse complement strand
TCATCTCCGCTGCCTCGCAAAAAATAAAGCCGGCGCTGCGAGGCGCCGGCCGCAAACCAAACGCGAACGAAGCCGCTTAGCTCTTGGCCTTGCCGTCGGTCGTGACCTCGGTCACGGGAACGGCCTCCGCCGCGGCCTCGCCGAACAGCGCCCGCTGCCGCTCCGCGATGCGCGCCGACTTGCCCGTGCGCCCGCGCAGATAATAGAGCTTCGCCCGCCGCACCTTGCCCCGCCGCAGCACCTCGATCGACTCGATGAGCGGCGAATAGACCGGGAAAACCCTTTCCACGCCCTCGCCATAGGAGATCTTGCGCACGGTGAAATTCTCGTTGAGCCCCGAGCCCGAGCGCGCGATCACCACGCCCTCATAGGCCTGCACGCGCGATCTGTCGCCCTCCACCACCTTGACATTGACTTTTACCGTATCGCCCGGGGCGAAGCTCGGAACGGCGCGCTTGGCCGCGATCGCCGCCGCCTGTTCCTTCTCGATCTGCTGAATGACGTTCATGGGTTCCGGTCCTTTGCTCGCCGCGGGGGTTTACCCTCGCGCGGACGCAAAATCAATCCTCACCGGCGTTTTCCCGATTTCTCATAGGCCGTCCACAGATCGGGCCTGCAGCGGCGGGTCAGCGCTTCCGCCTGCTCCCGCTTGAAGCGACGGATGGCGGCGTGGTCGCCCGACAGGAGCACGTCCGGAATATCCTCGCCCTCGAACGTCTTTGGCCGCGTGTACTGCGGATGTTCGAGAAGACCCTCAGCGAAGCTTTCATCCAATGCCGAAGCGGCATCGCCCATGACGCCGGGAAGCAGCCTGACCACCGCATCGAGAAGGGCGATTGCCGCGGGCTCGCCGCCCGACAGGATGAAATCGCCGATGCTCACTTCCTTGAGCGCGCGCCGCACGATGACCCTTTCATCCACGCCTTCGAACCGTCCGCACAGTGCCACCACCCCCGAGCCAGCCGCGAGATCCTTGATGAAGCTCTGGGTGATCCGTTCGCCGCGCGGGCTCATCAGCAGTCGCGGTCTTTGATCGTCAGGCCCGCTCGCCCGGTCGAGCGCGGCGGCGAGCACATCCGCCCGCATGACCATCCCCGGCCCGCCTCCCGCCGGCGTGTCGTCGACGCTGCGATGCTTGTCCTTTGCCGATTCCCTGATGTCCTGCACCTCCAGCGACCACACCCCCTTGGCCAGCGCCTTTCCCGCCAGCGACACGCCGAGCGGCCCCGGAAACATCTCCGGATAAAGGGTGAGGACTGTGGCGTTGAACGGCATGCTTTTCCTTTTCGTCACCCCGACGAAAGTCAGGGTCCAGCTTGGTTCCCTGCTTTCGCCGGAATGACGGTGTTACTCTTCCTCCAGAAACCCTTCCGCCAGCTCCACTGCAATCTCCCTCTTGGTCAGATCCACCTCGGCCCCGGTTAATGGCACGAGGAGCCTGTCTCCGCCTTCTCCTTCCACCTCGAGAAGATCGCCGCCGCCGAAATTCACCACCTGCGCCACCCACCCGAGCTTTTTCTCCCCCGCCCGCACCTCAAGTCCCAGGAGATCGGCCTGATAGTAAACGCCGGCCTCGAGTTCGGGCAGCTGCGCCCGCGACACATAGAGCCTTCGGCCCTTGAGCGCTTCGGCCTCGCTGCGGCTTCTCACTCCTTCCAGGCGCGCGATCAGCGCCGTCTTCGAGCGCCTGACGCTTTGGATGGAGAGTGGCCGCGCACCACCCTCGATTTCGAGCGGTCCGTAATCGGCGATCGCCAGGGGATCTTCCGTGAAGCTTTTCAGCCTCACCTCGCCTTTGAGACCATGCGCAGCGCCGATTTGTCCGACGAGAACGCGCTCATGCGACACAGCGAACGAGCCTTTAAGCCTGCGGCTGGCCCTCGCCCTGCGCCGCTTGCGCCTTCGCCGCCTCTTCCGTCTGCGCCTTTGCCGCCGCTTCCGCCTGCGCCTTTTCCCGCTCCTGCCGCTTCTTGCCGGGCTGGGCCTTGATCGGGTTGTTGCGTGGCGCGCGCTGCATGAGCCCAAGGCCGTCGAGCATCTTGAGCACGCGGTCCGTCGGCTGCGCGCCGACTTTGAGCCAGTGTTTCACCCGTTCCTGATCGAGCTTCAGCCGCTCCGGCCTTTCCTTGGGCAGAAGCGGATTGAAGGTTCCGATTTTTTCGATGAACCGCCCGTCCCTGGGCGCCGTCGCCTCCGCCACCACGATGCGGTAATAGGGCCGCTTCTTCGTGCCGCCGCGCGACAATCTTATTTTGAGTGCCATTGAACCTGTTCTCCTTGAGCTGATGGAACGTCTCGCCCCATTTGAGGGAAGCGCGTTTTCTTGATCATTTCTTCTTGCCTCCGGGAAAGCCGCGGAAAGACTGGCCGCCAAGGCCGGGCAGCGTCGCCCGCCCGCCGATGCCCGGCAGACCCGAACCCCCACCGACACCGGGAAGTCCCTTGAGCCCCTGCGACAGGTCGGGCAGCGCGGAAGACGACCCGCTGTCGCTCATCCCCTTCATCATCTCCTTGAGCTCCGGCGGCAGGGCATTGGGATCGAGCCGGCTGAGTTCGGCCTGCATCTTTTCGATCTCCGCAGGATTCGGCGCCGGCGCCCCCTGGCCGAACATCTTGCCGAACAGTCCGGGATTGCGCCCCACCTTCTTCATCATGTCGGCCATCTGCAGATGCATCTTGAGCAGTCGGTTGATCTCCTCGACCTTCGTTCCCGATCCTTTCGCCACCCGCTTCTTGCGCGAGGCGTTCATCGCCTTCGGATTGCGCCTTTCGAAACTTGTCATCGAGCCGATGATGGCGAGCTGCCGCTTGATCACGAGATTGTCGAGATCGGCGCCTTCCAGCTGTTTCTTGAACTTGCCGACGCCCGGCAGCATTGCGAGCACGCCCGACATGCCGCCGAGCTTGCGCATCTGCTGCAGCTGCTCGGCGAGATCGTCGAGATCGAACGTGCCCTTCTTCATCCGGGCCGCGATCTTCTTCGCTTTCTCGTGATCGACCGTCTGCGCCGCGCGCTCGACGAGGCTCACCACATCGCCCATGCCGAGAATGCGCGAGGCGATGCGGCTCGGATGAAATTCTTCGAGTCCATCGAGCTTCTCGCCCGTGCCGAGAAGCTTGATCGGTTTTCCCGTGACCGCTCGCATGGACAGCGCGGCACCGCCCCGCCCGTCGCCGTCGATGCGGGTGAGCGCGATGCCGGTGATGCCGATCGCCTCATCGAAACTCTTGGCGAGCCTGACTGCGTCCTGGCCGGTCAGCGCATCGGCGACGAGCAGCGTCTCATGCGGGCGGGTAATGTCGCGGATGGCTTGCGTCTCCGCCATGAGTTCTGAATCGATGTGGAGCCGCCCCGCCGTATCGAGCATCACCACGTCATAGCCC
>DATBMX010000055.1:0-3768 GCA_036554625.1 Aestuariivirgaceae bacterium | reverse complement strand
TCTGGAATCTCGTCTTCATGCAGTTCGAGCAGGTCTCGAAGGATGAGCGCATCGAGCTGCCCAAGCCCTCCATCGACACGGGGATGGGGCTCGAGCGGATTGCTGCGGTCCTGCAGGGAACGCATGACAACTATGAAACCGACCTGTTTCGCGCCCTCATACGCGCCATCGAAGAGCACACAGGCATTCCGGCCGAAGGGGCGCACAAGGCTTCGAACAGGGTCATCGCCGATCATCTGCGCGCCTCGTCCTTCCTCATCGCCGATGGCGTTCTGCCGTCGAACGAGGGCAGGGGCTATGTGCTGAGGCGCATCATGCGCCGCGCCATGCGCCATGCGGAGCTCCTGGGCGTTCGAGCGCCGTTGATATGGAAGCTCGTTCCTGCCCTGGTGCGCGAGATGGGCGCCGCCTATCCCGAACTGCAGCGCGCGCAAGCCTTGATCGAGGAAACCTTGAAACTGGAAGAGACGCGCTTTCGCCGCACGCTGGAACGCGGCTTGCGAATGCTCGACGAGGAAAGCAAGTCGCTGCAGGCCGGGCAGAAGCTTTCAGGCCATGTCGCTTTCCGGCTCTATGACACGTACGGTTTTCCCCTCGACCTGACGCAGGATGCCCTCAAGCCCCGCGGCATCGAGGTTGACCTCGAAAGCTTTCACCGGGACATGGAGCGCCAGCGCGAGGAAGCCCGCAAGGCCTGGGCCGGATCGGGCGAGGCGAGCACGGAGGCGATCTGGTTCGAAATCAAGGAAAAGGCAGGGAGCACCGATTTCCTCGGATATGAAACCGAAACGGCGGAGGGCCAGATTCGGGCTATCGTCCTGGACGGTCGTTCCGTCGGTGCTCTGTCCGCCGGTCAAGCCGGGGTTCTCGTGCTCAACCAATCGCCATTCTATGGCGAGGCGGGAGGCCAGGTCGGCGATCGCGGCGAGATCAGATCGCCTGAAGGCGCGCTCTTCGCCGTCGAGGATACGCAGCGGCGACTGGGCGATCTCATTCTTCACCATGGCCGTGTCGTCCACGGCGAGATCAAGATCGGCGATGCCGTCGAGCTCATAGTCGATCAGCAGAGGCGCGCGGGCAATCGCGTCCACCATTCGGCGACCCATCTTGTCCATGAGGCGCTGCGCCAGGTTTTGGGCAGCCATGTCGTGCAAAAGGGCTCGTTGGTCGAGCCAAACCGGCTCCGTTTCGATTTCTCTCATCCCACGCCGATCGGCGATGCCGAGATGGAACGGATCGAGACGATTGCCAACGAAGTCGTGCAGCAGAATGCCGAGGTGACGACAAGGCTCATGTCGGTCGAGGAGGCCATCAAGGAGGGCGCCATGGCGCTCTTCGGCGAGAAATATGGCGACGAGGTGCGCGTCGTCGCCATGGGCGAGCAGCCCGGGGGCGGCGCCAACAAGCCGGTGTTTTCGATGGAGCTCTGCGGCGGCACGCATGTTCGGCGCACGGGCGATATTGGCCTCATCCGCGTCACGGCGCAAAGCGCCTCGGCGGCCGGAGTGAGACGCATCGAGGCTTTGGCGGGCGAGGCTGCGCGCCGGCATCTCTGCGAGCAAGAGCGCCGCCTCGGCCATGCCGCGGAGCTCTTGCGCGTTGTGCCCGCGGACGTTCCGCAACGCATCGAGGCTCTGCTCGAAGAGCGCAAGCGCCTCGAGCGCGATCTCACCGAGGCCAAGCGGCAGCTCGCCATGGGCGGCGGCGGCCAGTCCGCTCACGAGCCGATCGATGTGGGGGGCGTGAAATTCATGGGCCGCGTGCTCGAGGGCGTCGATCCCAAGGATCTCAAGTCGCTGGCCGACCAGGGCAAGAAGGCTGTGGGCTCGGGCGTAGTGGCTTTCGTCAGCGTGGCAGCTGACGGCAAGGCCGCCGTCGTCGTCGGCGTGACCGACGATCTAACCCGCCGCTACAGTGCCATCGACCTGGTTCGCGCCGGCTCCTCGGCACTTGGCGGCAAGGGCGGCGGCGGCCGCCCCGACATGGCGCAGGCCGGCGGGCCGGACGGCTCCAAGGCTCAGGCCGCCGTCGAAGCCATCCGAAGCGCCATGGCAGGCTGATCATCCGTCCGTGCCCGGCGCGCGTTCATTTGTCGTCATCACCGGGCCTGATCCGGTGATCTGCCTCACGGTGGAAAAAGAGATGGCCGGATCAAGTCCGGCCATGACGCAATCTTGGATCGTCATTGCCTAGCCCGGGGGTCCACTCTGCCGTGTCGTGGTCAGGATGCTGTCTGCTCGTGTAGCGCGCCCGATGTTGCGGATCGCTCTTGGTTTCGCGACGCGGCAAATCGTGCATGGAACGGAACCACGCCACCTCGCTTTCGATGCCCACCTGATGGGTCGGCGGCGCTCTTTCGGGATCGTCGAGCGTGCCGATCGCCATCTCGTAACTGGCGTCGCCGTCCTCGAGCATATAGAGCGGCGTTCCGCAGTCTGCGCAGAAGCCGCGGGCCACGAGGGGCGAGGAGCGGAACTCGGAAGGGCGACCTCTCGTCCAGCCGAGCTGCGCAATCCTGAGACTGACCAGTGGCGCACCCCAGGAGCCGAAGGCCTTCTGGCACATGCGGCAGTGGCAGATGGCGGCATCGCCCGGTTCACCCACGTATCGATAGCGAATGGCGCCGCACTGGCAGCCGCCGGTCACGTCTTTCGAAGAGTTTTTCATATTCCTTTACGCTCCGCTAACCGCCTGCCGACAACCCCAGCGCTCGTTTCGGCAGATTAACCGCTTTTTACGAGAACTGCATCACGGTGTATGGCCATATCGGACGACCGGAGGGCAAATGGTCTCGCTATCAGGCACCGCGGCAGCAAAGCTGCCTGGGCCGAAAAGCCATAGTCGCGTTCATCTCGTCTATTTCGCGCTGGCCTCGTTTGATCTTCTCGCCGTGCTCGCCGGCCTGATGTTGAGCAGCCATTTCTCCAGCATTTTCGAGCGCACCGTCCAATACCGGCAGGGCTGGGACGAAGTGTTCAGCGAAATGTGGAAACTGAACGATCTCGTGATGGAAACGAGTGCACCCGTCGTCGAATTGTTCGAGACAGGCGACCCCGTCGGCAAGAGCAAGCGTTTCGAGGCAAATCTGAAGTCACTCGAGATCGATGTCGGGAAGCTCCAGCAGGCGCTGATCGAATCGAACCGCGCCGAATCGGCGCAGGATGCGCTTGCGGCGCTGCATGTGGTGCGCAGCTCGCTCAAGCTCGTCGCCGAGCACGGGCGATCGGCCTTTTCGAGCTACTACAACGGCTGGCTCTCGAAGGCCGCTCATTGCATGTCGATGACGGAAAGCTTCGCCGGCAAGCTGAAGTCGCAGTTTCATGGCGCCATGGCCAGCATTCTTCTGCTCACACGGCAGTATGAGAACAAGAACATCGCCGAGGTGCGCGGCCTCAAGCGCTATGAGTTCGTCATCGCGGGTGTGGTGCTCTTCATGGTTGGCGGCATCACCACTTATGGCCACTGTATCGGCAGGCTGATCAGGAAGAACCACCATGAGATCAGCGAGGCCTACGACAAGCTTGAAGCCTCCCGCACCGACACGCTTGCCTTTGCCGCGCGACTGCAGACGGTGAATGAAGACGTGACGCGGCTCAACAATGAGCTCTCCGCAAAGATGCGGCAACTGCAGGATGCGCAGGAGGAGAATATTCGGAAGGGAAAGCTCGCGCAGCTAGGCCAGTTGACTGCAACCGTTGCCCACGAAATCCGCAACCCGCTCAATACCATCCGGACCGCAGTCTATCTTGTCGACCGCAAGCTCGAGAC
>DATBMX010000473.1:0-17005 GCA_036554625.1 Aestuariivirgaceae bacterium | reverse complement strand
AGCACGCCCTTGCCTGGAAACTCGCGAAAAGCCCTCTGCTCAACGTCCTCCATGCTGCTCCGGGAAACCCGGGCATTGAACAGCACGGACGATGCGTGGGTCTCGACATTGCCGATCATCAGGCGGTTATCGGCTACTGCCGGCGCATGTCAATCGGTCTTGTCGTTATCGGGCCAGAGGCTCCATTGGTTGCTGGCCTGGCCGATGACTTGAGGGAGGCCGGAATCAGAGCCTTCGGTCCGGGAAGAACAGCGTCAAAGCTCGAGGCCTCCAAGGGCTTCACGAAGGATCTATGCCGCCGTCATGGCATACCGACAGCTCCATACAGCCGGGTTTCATCGATAGAGGAAGCGATCGACCGGTTGCGCAAGCACGGCCTACCCGTCGTCATCAAAGCCGACGGGCTCGCAGCGGGAAAGGGCGTCACCGTCGCTCATACCGAAGAACACGCACGAGAGGCGGTGCGCGCTCTTTTCGCTGGCAATGCGAAGACGGAGGCTGTCATCGAAGACTATCTGGAAGGCGAGGAAGCAAGCTTCTTCGCTCTGGTCAGTGGAACCGAGGCGCTTGCATTGGCGACGGCGCAGGACCACAAGCGCGTGGGAGAGGGCGACACCGGGCCGAACACAGGCGGAATGGGTGCCTATTCGCCCGCACCCGTGTTGAGCGAAGCCCTGTGCCAGCGCATTATGGACGAAATCATTCATCCCACCCTGGTCGCCATGGAAGCCATGGCTGCACCCTATCAGGGCGTTCTCTACGCGGGCCTCATGATCACCGCCGAAGGCCCCAAGCTCATCGAATACAATGTCCGCTTCGGCGATCCCGAATGCCAGGTGCTCATGATGCGGCTCGAAGATGATTTGCTGGCTCTCATCCTGTCGGCCGCCGACGGCATGCTGGGAGCGCGTCCGCGATGGAAGACTGACGCAGCGCTCAGCGTTGTCATGGCCGCCAAGGGCTATCCCGGAGACATAACGAGAGGTAGCGAGATCGCCGGGCTGGATGAAGCTGCGACAGTGGAAGGGGTCAAGATCTTCCATGCCGGCACGGCCCGGAAGGGACAAAAGCTGGTCGCAGCGGCCGGCCGCGTGCTCAATGTCACAGCGCTGGGGGGAACCGTCAGCGAGGCGCGGCAGCGAGCCTACCGCGCGGTCCAGCGCATCGATTGGCCGGACGGGTTCTGCAGGCGCGATATCGGTTACCGGGCAGTGGAGCGAGAAAAAATCGAGGTGCAATCGGCGAGAAGCTGAGTTGCTTGTAGGGACTCTCTTCGTGCATAGAATAGAGCGATGAGCGACTTGTTTCCGGGGTTCGGCGAAAGGCGGCTGGCAACAAGGCAGGCGGAGATATTCTTGCGCATCGGCGGAAGCGGCCCACCCCTGCTGCTGCTGCATGGGTTTCCGCAGACGCATAGCATGTGGCACAAGCTTGCCGCGGAGCTTTGCGGATGTTTCACGCTGGTGATCCCGGATCTTAGAGGCTATGGGCTCTCCTCCTGTCCCAGCAATGACGAGAGCAATCGCGTCTATTCCAAGCGGGCAATGGGAGAAGACTTCTTCGAGATTATGACGAGCTTGGGCTATGCGAAATTCGCGGTCGCCGGTCATGACAGAGGCGGACGCGTGGCCTATCGGATGGCGCTCGACTCACCCCAAAGAGTGGCAGCGCTCGTCGTGCTCGACATCGTTCCCACGTTGCATATGTGGCACAGTTTTGACGCCGGTTTCGCGATGAAGACCTATCATTGGCTGTTCCTGGCGCAGCCCAATCCACTCCCCGAGATGCTCATCGAACGCGCTCCCATCGCGTTCCTCGACTATACCCTGGCGAGTTGGACCAAGACCAAGAACCTCTCCGCTTTCGACGAGGCTGCTCTTGCCGAATACCGGTTTCACTTCGCCACACCCGAGCATGTGCATGCAACGTGCAATGACTACCGGGCGGGATGGACCTACGACCACAAGGCCGACGAGGCAGATCGCAGCCTGGGGCGGAGGATCGAATCACCTACCCTGGCGATCTGGGGCGACGACGGCTTTCCGAGCGCTGTCGAAGGCACGCTCGACCCGTGGAAGTCCTGGTGTACGGATGTGCGCGGCAACAGCGTCGACAGCGGGCATTTCGTTGCAGAGGAGAATCCCAAGGACACGCTCGACCAGCTTATGCCCTTTCTTCTTGAGTACGCCGTGGAATGATCGGCGCAGCCGACCGACAGACGATGTTTGCCGGAACGCGTTCCATCGCGCCAGCGCTGGCCTTCGATATTGCGGCGCTTGAGACCTATCTTGCCGCCAATCTCCCGGGCTACAGCGGCTCCCTCCGTGTCGAACAGTTCAAGGGCGGACAGTCCAATCCCACTTATCTCTTGTGTGCAGGCCACCAGCGCTATGTGCTGCGACGCAAGCCGCCGGGGAAACTCTTGCCCTCGGCGCACGCCATCGAGCGCGAGTACCGCGTAACTCGAGCGCTTCACGGCATTGGCTTTCCCGTGCCGCGCCCCCTCCTTCTAAGCGAAGACCCGAGCATCATCGGCACTGCCTTCTACGTCATGGACCATGTCCATGGGCGCATTTTCTGGGAACCGCACGCGCCCGGGCTGGGCGCGCCGGAACGCAACGAGCTTTTCGACTCTCTCAATGAAACCATCGCTCGCCTCCATATGATTAACTTTGACGCACTGGGGCTTTCCGGCTTCGGCAAGCCCGATGGTTATGTCGCAAGACAGATCAAGCGCTGGTCGGACCAGTACAGGGCGTCGCAGACACGAGCAATCGACGCTATGGAACGGCTCATGGCGTGGCTGCCCCAGGCCGTTCCGAAACAAGCTGAAGCCGCCCTCATCCATGGGGATTTCCGAGTTGACAATTGCATCATCGATGCAAGAGCGCCGCGGGTGATTGCCGTTCTCGATTGGGAATTGTCGACGATCGGCGATCCTCTCGCCGACTTTACCTATCAGCTCATGCAGTGGCATATGCCGGTCGATGCGCGCGGCGGCGGAGTGGGCTCGCTTGTCGGGCGCCAGCAGGAGGCACCGGGGCTTCCCAGCATGGAATCCTATGTGGCACGATATTGTGAGCGGCGTGGCCTGTCGGGCATCCCAAATCTCAACATGTATCTCGCCTATAATTTCTTTCGTCTCGCAGCCATCTTCCAAGGCATCGCCGGAAGGGTCAGGGACGGCACGGCGGCTAATCCCCATGCGGATCTGATGGCTCGTCAGGTCGAGCCCATGGCGGCAAAAGCATGGGAGTTTGCCATGGAGGCCGGGGAGTGAGTGCGCCGCGGATCGGTGTAGCCCTGGGGGGCGGCGGGGCGAGAGGACTTGCCCATATTGCGATGCTCGAGGCCTTTGACGAGCTTGGAATCAAGCCGCACAGAATGGCGGGAACCAGCATGGGAGCGCTTGTCGGCGCCGCCTATGCATCCGGGCTGCCGGCGCGCCAGCTCAGGGAGCATGCGCAGGAAACGCTCTCGAACCGCGTTCAGCTGGCAAGGCGCTTGCTGTCTCGCTCCGATGCGAGCCTGGCAGCGCTCATCAGCTTCGAATCCTTCGGGCCCTTGATGGTCAATGGACTGCGGCTCACGCAGCTTTTTTTCCCTAAGGGAGTGGCCGACAACATCGAAAACACCGTCATTCCTTTCACCGTATCGGCGACAGACTATTTCGATCGGAAGGAAATCATAATCGGCAAGGGCGCATTGCGAGAGGCGGTTGCAGCAAGCATCGCCATTCCGGGGCTCATCGCCGCCCCTCGCATTCACGACCGCTTCGTGATTGACGGGGGAATGGTCAATCCGGTGCCGATCAGCCACATCAAGAAGCACGTCGATCTCACGGTGGGCATCGACGTGACCGGAGGCCCCGTGCCGGGAGGTCCGAGGCGGCCTACGAACACGGAACTTATATTTGGGGCCTCGCAGATCATGCAGCGGCAAATCGCTTTGCTGCGAAAACGCGACAATCCGCCCGATATCGCCATTGAGCCTTCGGTCGAGCAGTTCAAGGTGCTCGAATTCTTCAAGATACGCAGGATCCTCGAAGCCGCGGAGCCTGCGAAGGAGCGCCTCAAGCGCCAGCTCGCCATTGCCATTGAACGGGAGATAAAGACCTAGCGTCTCTGTGCAAAAAATGAGTTCAGCAGAAGTGCAGCTTCTGCTTCCCCGATGCCTCCGTAAACCTCTGGCCGGTGATGGCAGGTTGGCTGCTGAAAGAAGCGCGGGCCGTTCTCCACTCCTCCCATTTTGGTGTCGGCAGCCCCGAAATAGAGGCGGCGCAGCCGTGCAAAAGAAATGGCCGCTGCGCACATGGCGCAAGGCTCTAACGTTACATAGAGATCACAATCGACCAGGCGCTCGTTTTCAAGGATTGCTGCGGCCGCTCGGATTGCCAGCAGTTCGGCATGCGCGGTAGGATCGTGGCATTCGAGCGTACGGTTACCCGCTTGAGAAAGAACCGCCCCGCGGGAGTCCGTGAGAACGGCGCCGATGGGAACCTCACCACGGTCAAGAGCTTTCCGGGCTTCCTCAAGCGCAAGCCGCATCGGCAATGGCAGGGCATCGGGCATGGGCCATATGGATTGAACGCGCATTCCTTCTGTTCCACGCTGCTCCCATCGCGGTCAAGTCTGCTGTCAAACGTGCCTTCCCAATGGCACCGGGATGCGGATGGTCAAGCCGGCTGCTATGTAGCCGTTATGCCAGAGAAGCTGTCCATTGCTGCACGGGAAGGCGAAAGAATCGCAAAGTTGATCGCGCGCGCCGGCCTGTGCTCGCGCCGGGATGCTGAAAAGCTGATTGCCCAGGGGCGCGTGAAGCTGAACGGCATGACCATCAGGACACCAGCGGTGAAGATCAGCAGCGGCGATAACGTCGAAATCGACGGACGGCCTCTGCCGCAGAAAGAGCCCACGCGGCTGTGGCGCTATCACAAGCCCCCAGGGCTGATCGTCAGCCATAGAGATCCTCGGGGCCGGCCAACCATTTTCGACGCCTTGCCCAAGGGATTGCCGCGAGTCCTTTCCATCGGCCGGCTCGATTTCAACACGGAAGGGCTGATGCTCTTGACGAACGACGGAGCGCTCGAAAGGCGGCTCGAATTGCCGGCTACCGGCTGGACGAGACGCTATCGCGTGCGCGTTCACGGCGATCTGGACGAGCGCGCACTCGCAAAGCTCCAGCAGGGAATTGTGGTGGATGGAGTCCGCTACGCGCCGGTTGATGCCGAAGTGGAGCGGCGGCAGGGAGACAATGCGTGGCTCTCCTTCGCTCTCAAGGAGGGCAAGAACCGCGAGATCAGACGCATATGCGAGCACCTTTCCCTCCAGGTGAATCGATTGATCAGAGTGGCTTTTGGACCTTTTCAGCTCGGGGCCCTTGGAAGAAGCGAAGTGAAGGAGGTTCCCGAAAGAGTCTTGCGCGAACAGCTCGGTTCTCTGCTTAAGGACGAGGCTTCGTGAGAATTATCGCTGGCAAAGCCAAAGGTCATGCGCTATCCGCGCCACATGGGCAAGAAACGCGCCCGACGAGCGATCGAGTGCGCGAAGCTATTTTCAATATCCTGGCCCACGGCACGGCAGCTTTGCAACTGGAAGGTCGAAGAGTTCTTGATCTTTTTGCCGGCACGGGCGCAATGGGATTGGAAGCCCTCTCCCGTGGGGCAAAATTTTGCCTTTTCGTGGAAGATGACGCCCAGGCCCGTGGCGTCATCCGGAGCAATGCCGAGGCCTTGGGTTTCGCCGGCATGTGCAAGATTTGGCGGCGTGACGCCACGCGTCTGGGCCGTTGCGCACCTCAACCGCCTTTTGGCCTGGTCTTTGTCGATCCGCCCTATGGAAAGAGCTTGAGCACTGCGGCGCTTTCCTGCCTTGCTGAAGGTCAATGGCTCGCTCCAGGCGCGGTGGTTGTTGTCGAAGAAAACTCCCGCGCCATCGTGACCGTTCCGGAGCGGCTCATGCTCATCGAAGAGCGCCTCTATGGCGACACGAGGGTCTTCTATTTCCGCGGACTCTGAATCCTGCGTCTAGTCGATCGGCGGTGCCTCGAAGGGATCCTGTCTGGGTTCCTCATCGAAATAATTCACCGGAAAGCCACCGCTTCCGTTGTCCGACATCCAGTCGGAAATGTCGAAGCCGTCTTCCTCCGCTTTCACGAGAAGCGCAAAAGTCACGTGCCGCTGAAGTTCAGCAAGCTCCTTTTCTTCTTCGATGGGCTTGCCGCCGGCCGAGAGCGAGCTGCCGAGCAGTGCCATCGCCACGACTGCAAACCTCACCTTCTGAAATGCTTGTCTTTTGTCCATTCGCTGTACTCGTCGTGGGCATACAACTTTCCAGAGACATGGAACGTTCCATCGCCACAAAGAAATGGAGGTGCGAAGGAAATTCACCAATTGACAAGCAACGGAATTGAGCGCATTCAGTCGCGCATGAGCAAACAAGCGATCACATACGTCGTCGAGCACCTTCGCCCGGTCATGGGCTGGGGTGTCTGCGCATGCGGTGAGAGCTGATTGCATAAACTCCAACTGAAATAGTTGCAGCAGCCCGCCGCCCCAACCGGCGGGTTTAGTTTCTCCGCCGGTCGCTCCAGAGGAGAACTAAGATGCTCATCGCTCAGTATGTTTTCTCTACCCATATCCGTTCTGTGGCGGGCCAACTGCCAAGCTGCTTCAAAGCCGACTGCGGACTTCTGCCATGAGATGTCATGTTCAGAACTGCGAGAAGCCGCTGCGCAGAGCGACCGTTTTCGGGCGTCTTGCGCGCTTCACGGGCGACTGGCGAAGAGCACGGCACGACCGCAAACTGCTGCTCACCTTCAACACGCGCATGCTGGAGGACATTGGCCTCACGAAGAACGAATTTTCGTCCGGCTTCGCCCTCGGCTCTGCCTCATTGAGCAGCCGCACTCGGCCCGCCAGCTCCGCAGTTCGTCTTACGCTCCTGACGCTCACGATCGTTGCCTGTGCCACGATTGTGGCAGCGGTGACGCCGGAATCGACAAGGTTTGATCCGATAAAATTGGCGTCGTGCGCCCTCTTCCCTGAGGGAGCAACGATTGCTGGCCACCGGTTGGCGTCCCGCGCTTCGTGTCGTCCTGCCCTCGCGCACTGCGCGAGAGGTTCAACGGTCTCAAGACGAGCCTGCTAGGCATGATCCGGATTCAGAGGTGAAGAAAGCCATGGTTGCATTGCAGGAGAACCTTGCGCGAGCACCGGTCCGTTGGGCGCAGGAGGTCGTGGACACGCTACGGCTCGCCTGGCCCATCGCGCTGACGCAACTCGGCCAAGTAGCCATGATGACGAGCGATCTCGCTATGATCGGCCGGCTTGGCGACGAAGCTGTTGCTGCAGCGTCCTTGGCTCATGCTGTCCTGTTTACCGTATTCGTCGTCGGCATGGGACTCGTGTCGGCTGTCGCGCCACTTGCTGCGCAGGGTTTCGGCGCGCGCGATCCAAGACGTGTGCGGCGCGCGACACGCGTTGGACTTTGGGCAGCCGTGTTGCTCGGGATTCCGCTTTCCGTGAGCCAGCTCTGGGGAGAAGAACTTCTTCGCGCGCTGGGGCAAGAAACAGGCGCAGCAGCGTTGGCTAACCGATATTTGTTTGGTTTGGCTTGGTGCCTCGTGCCGGCGTGGCTGTTCATTGCCTTGCGCGGCTTCATGGGAGCAGTGAATCGTCCGGAGCCCGCTCTGTGGATCACCCTCGCCGCAGTGCCGGCGAATGCCCTTTTGGCCTATGCCCTGATCTTCGGCGTGGCGGGACTACCGCGGCTTGACCTGCTGGGAGCAGGTGTGGCGACAACCATCGTGAATGTCCTCATGTGCGCAGCCGCCATATGGTTCGCGCAAACGCAAAGGCCATTTCGGAAATTCCATGTCTTCGGCCGTTTCTGGCGATTCGATGCGCCTCTCATGGGGAAGCTGCTGGTCGTGGGCGTCCCGATTGCTGGAGCCTTTGTGCTCGAGGTCGGGTTGTTTGCTGCGGCAGCGCTGTTGATGGGGCGCTTCGGCACCGATGCGCTCGCTGCGCATCAGATCGCCTTGCAGACAGCGGCCATCATGTTCATGGTGCCATTCGGCATCTCGATGGCGGCAACCGTGAGGGTCGGCCACGCTGTGGGACGAAGAGACCCGGCAGGTACGCGAAGAGCCGGATTCACCGCCATTGCTCTGGCCGCGGTCTTCATGGCGGCCATGACGCTGCTTGTGCTTCTCGCCCGCCATGAGGTGCCGCGTGTGTTTCTTGGTGAAGCCGCACATGAATCACCCGTGACGGCCAGTCTGGTAGCCGTTTTTCTCATCTACGGCTCGCTGTTCTTCGTTTTCGACGGAATTCAAACCACGGCGACGGGCGCGCTCCGCGGCCTCAATGACACGCGTATGCCTCTCGTCATGGCGCTCATTGGATTTTGGATAATCGGCTTTGCAAGTGCCTATGTGCTTGCTTTCGCGGCAGGCTACGGTCCCGTGGGAATATGGATCGGACTGAGCCTCGGACTTATTGTGTTTGCCTTGCTCGTCATGGGTCGCTTCCATCTTCTGACCAGGCGACAGTTTCTGCCTAACTAGGCCGGCCTAGCGACGATCGAAAAGCCGCTCGATCTCCTTGAGCTTCAGCTCGACATGGGTGGGTCTGCCGTGATTGCACTGGCCGGAGCTGAGCGTGTGCTCCATTTCACGCAAAAGAGCATTCATCTCTTCAAGCTTCAAGCGGCGGCCGGCGCGGACGGAATGATGGCAGGCCATCGTGGCGAGGAGGCGTTCTTGCTTGTCCCGCAGGCTCTCATTTGCCGGCGCATTTTCTAGCTGGTCGGCAATGTCGCGGACGAGTTTCGACACATCGGCCGAGGCAAGCACGGCCGGCACCTCGCGGACGAGAATCGCCCCTTGGCCGAACGGCTCAAGAACAAGGCCAAGCTTGCCAAGTGCCTCGGCCTCCCCTTCGAGACGCGACATCGACACGGGGTCGAGATCGACAACGGCGGGAATCAACAACGGCTGGATTTCGATCCGCGATTCCGCGAGCTGACGTTTCAATCTTTCATAGACGATGCGCTCATGTGCGGCGTGCTGGTCCACAATGATGAGACCGTCCGATGTCTCTGATACAATGTAGGCATCGTGGAGCTGGCCGCGCGCATGGCCCAGAGGCGCGATTGGGGGCTCGGGCTCGAGGGCTGGTGGAGGATCCTCGGCGAACCCTCCCTGAAACGATGCGTCCTTCGCCTCCAGCGGGATTGACCGTTGCAGATGCGGCCACCACGTGGTCGAGAGCACCTGGCGAGGAGTAGACGCCTTGCCGGCTCGGCTGCCTTTGGTCACTGCATCACGGACCGTCGACACAGCAAGCGAGCGGAGCAGCGCAGAATCCCGAAACCGCACTTCGGACTTAGCCGGATGGACATTGACGTCGACCAACTCAGGCAAACAGCTGACAAACAGGACCAGCGACGGAAACCGACCGCGCGGCAGAAGGTCGGAATAGGCGGCGCGGATGGCACTCATGAGCAGCCTATCGCGCACCGGTCGCTCATTGACGATCATGAACTGCATGTTCGACTGAGCGCGATGATTGATAGGCAAGCCGGCGAAGCCGCTGAGATGGAAGCCGACGCGCAGGGCCGAGAAACCCGTCGCACCTGCCAGGAAATCGCTGCCGATGAGATCGTCTATCCTGCGCCGCAGCTGCACTTCCCCCGACGCATCGACCCGCAAATTCAGGACCTCGCGCTCACCCGTGACGAAGACAAATCCGATCGAGGGGTGAGCAATCGCCAAGCGTCGAACGACATCCAGCGCCTCTGCCGTTTCCGAGCGCTCGGAACGCAGGAACTTCAACCGGGCCGGTACCGAAAAGAACAGGTCGCGCACCTCGACCATCGTGCCGCCTGGCAAGGAAGCCGGACGCACAGGCGACAACGAACCCCCCGCCACTGTCAGCGACGATGCCATACCGGCATCCTTGCTGCGCGACGTCACCGTCAGTCGAGAAACGGCAGCAATCGATGGCAGGGCCTCGCCTCGAAAGCCCAGAGTTTCTATGCAGGTCAGCTCGTCGCGCGGCAGCTTTGAGGTTGCGTGGCGCTCGATGGCAAGCGGCAGTTCATCCGACGACATGCCGCAGCCATCGTCGGTCACCCGGATAAGGGAACGGCCCCCATCACGAAATACAATGTCGATCCGCGACGCTCCCGCATCGATAGAGTTTTCGACCAGTTCCTTGACGACGCTCGACGGCCTTTCGATCACCTCGCCGGCGGCGATGCGATTGACAGTAGCTTCCGGCAGCCGCCTGATGCGCATCGGCTATCGCTTCCCGAGCCTGAGCGGACGCGCCTCCGCCACACACCGGCAGGTCACGCTAAGGCTTCAATCCTTCCGGCTTGCCAACGACAGTGACAACGAGCGCATCCGCATCGATAAGCCGCTTCGCCACGCGCTTTACATCCTCAAGCGTCACTGCTTCAATCAGGCTGTTCCGCTTTTCCACATAATCAATACCCAGGTCCTGCTCCCGTATTCCGAGGAGCTGTTCGGCGATCTTGTTGTTCGAATCAAAACGCAGCGCGTAGGACCCGGTCAGATAGGTCTTGGCATCCTCGAGTTCCGCGGGAGTCGGACCCTCCGCAGCAAAACGCTTCAGTTCCTTCTTGATCAGTTCGATTGTTTCCGCGGCACGATCATTGCGGGTAGCCGCGCCACCAAGCATGGCCGCACCATGGTGAAGGGGATAGAGCTGAGTATAAACGGAATAAGTAAGGCCGCGCTTTTCGCGGATCTCCTCGGTTAGGCGCGAGCCGAAGCCAGAGCCGCCCAGAATATCGTTCATTAAATAGGCCGCGATGAAGTCGGGATCCTTGCGCATGATCCCGGGTTGTCCAAACTGTATGATGCTTTGCGGAATGTCGCGGTCGATAACTGTAAGGCTCGGGCCCACAGCCACCACGGCTTGGGGCACTGCGACTGGTGCTCCCTTAGCGGAGAGACTGCCGAAGGTGCGGTCGAGAAGAGAACCCAGGGAGGACGCGTCTATGTCCCCCACGACGACGACGAGCAGCTTGTCGCGGGCGAACAGATCCTGTCGTCGCTTGTGCAGATCGCTCGCGCTTACGGCATTGATCCCCTCCTGCGTGCCATGGCTATTGCGGCTGTAGGGGTGATCGCGAAACATGCGTTTTCGCCAGTCGTCGAATGCAATCTGTTCGGGATCCTGCTGCTCGTCATTTAAGCCGAGGAGAATCTGGTTGCGTACGCGCTCGAGCGGCTCGGAATCGAAGCGCGGCTCGGTCAGCACCAATCTCAGAAGATCGAAGGAGGCGTCGCGATTTTCGCTCAAGGTCTGAAACGAGCCCGAGAAGTGATCGGCTGAACTCTCGAACGATATTCTCGCGGCAAGTTCATCGCGCTTTCGCCGAAAGGCGTCCGCGTCAAGAGGCCCTGCCCCTTCATCGAGCATGCTGGCGAGAAAATAGGTCACCCCAGACTTATCGGCCGGCTCGGTCGACGTACCGCCTCGGAAGGAGAAGCTCATGGCAACGAGCGGAATGGAATGTTCCTCGACCAGCCAAGCGCTGACGCCGCCCGGGCTTTTCACTTCCTGTATTTCAAAGGCGTGCGAAAGCGAGGCCGAGAAGGCCGAGAGCAGCACGACAAGCAAAAGTCGAATGGACATGAGGCGCACGATCAGAACTCCTTGACCGTCAATCGGCAACGGCCTTGGGTGGCGTGATAATGCCGGTGACGGAGCGCTCGAGGCGGAGATATTTGGCGGCAACGGCCTTCACTTCATCGAGTGTCACTGAATTCAGGCGATCGGAATAGCTAAGCACGTCTTCGATGCTGCTTCCTGTCGTCAATGCCGCGCCGAACAGGCGCGCCAAGGTGGATTGCGCATCGATGGAATAGATGAGATCGGCACGCAGCCTTTTCTTCGCAAGCTCGAGTTCTTCGGCCGTCACGCCATTTTTCGCCACCTCGGTAATGACCTGATCGATCGCCCGTTCGGCTCGAACCAAGTCACTTCCGGGGGAAGCGGCGGCATAGACGATGAGCTTGCCGTAATCCATTTCATCGCCCGAATAGAAGGCGCCAGCTTCCTGAGCCACCTTATCGGCCGTCACGAGTCTCTTGGACAGGCGGGCGGACACGCTGCCGCCAACAATGTCGGTGAGCACGTCGAGGGCAGCGGCTTCGTTGCCGTCGGCGGTGCTGAAGCTCGGCACGAGATAGCTTCGCTGCAGCAAGTCGATTCCCATGCGCGGATCGCTCATCACGATGCGACGGGCAGCAATAGGTTCAGGCTCGTCGGTGCGCCTTCTTACCGGTGGGGACGCGGTGTTCGGCAGGACGCCGTAGTACTTCTCCGACAGCTTGCGCACCTCGTCTGGTGTTACATCGCCGGCAACCACGACGACGGCGTTGGCCGGGGTATAATATGCGCGGTAAAAGGATAGCGCATCATCGAGTGTAAGCTTCATGACCTCCGACATCCAGCCGATAACCGGCTTGCCGTAGGGGTGAGCCATATACATGACTGCATCCATCTGCTCGACGAGAAGGCTTGACGGCTCGTTGTCAACGCGCGAGCGGCGTTCCTCCTGCACCACGGCAAGTTCTGGCAGGACATCTTTTTCGCTGAGTTTTAGATTGGCCATGCGATCCGCCTCGAGATCCATGACGAGCTCCAGCCGATCCTTGGCGCTGCGCTGAAAATAGCCTGTGTAATCCTGGGTCGTGAAAGCGTTCTCCTCCGCTCCATTGCGGCGCAGGATGCGCGAGAACTCTCCTGCCGGATGCTTCGGCGTTCCCTTGAACAACAGGTGCTCGAGAAAATGAGCGATGCCAGCTTTTCCCTTGGGCTCGTCGGCAGCGCCAACCCTGTACCAAACCATATGGGTGACGACGGGAGCGCGATGATCCGGGATGACCACCACTTGCAAGCCGTTCTTCAAGGTGAAGCTGTGCACGTCGATGTTGAGTGCAACGGCGGAACCTGCCAGCGGCAGAACGAGAATGAGTCCGGCAACGAGGAAACGAGGAAAATAGGTCGCGCGGAAAATGAAGTCCAAGACACTGCACATGGGAGAAGCCGTTCCTACAGGATGTCGCTACAAGAGTGCGCCTGTGCATGCAATGGGAAGCGAGGGAGAGGACTACGTAAACTTAATTCTTCTTAATCCCAAGGGCCAACCGTCAGTTCTTCTTGAAAAGCTCGCCCATGTTAAAAACTGTTCCGTAGTTTGGATTCTGCTTGCGCTTCTCCTGTCGTACGGCTTCCAGGAGCTCGCGATCGAGTTCGGCCTGGGTCTTGGGCGTGCCATCGGGCCGCGTCTTGGAGATTCCGAATTTCTGATAGGCATCTTCCCGCGGGTTGACCTGGCTCATGCCTGTCTTCTGTCCTGACTGCACAGCCGGCGCAGACTGCGTGCTGACGGAAGCGGTGGTCATCATATCCGCATCGGTGCTTAGCTGCTGCTCGCCCGTGTCATAGGCGGTCTGCTCGGTCCCATCCGCCACAGGAGCAGAAGCATCCGGCGCAGGTGCAGCAAATGCATCAGGCGGTGTGGTGGGCACGGCTGCGATTTGCGTCCCGGCCTGTGGCTGATCTGCAGGCGCAGCAGAGGGCGCCCTGAGCTGGAGGTCAGGCGGCATGGCGAGAGTATTGTTGGTCACGACCTGCGATTCGTCAGGGGGTGACTTTCCCATCCCCAGCTTGTTCATCACCGTCGTTTCCGCACAAGCCATCAACGTCAAGGACAACGCTGACCCGACTGCAATTTTGGCAATGATTCTCATGGATTGGACTGCCCGCTCTTGGCCAAAACGCTTCATCACAGATGGCAAGCCAATGCGGCGAAAGCGTGACCCCTCGAACTCAAGCTTCCGACTGCCTGCTCTCCCTGAGAGAGTCATACAGGAGCGCAAGCACTCCTGCAACGATAGCGACATCGGCAATATTGAAGACATACCAAGAGTAGCCATAGGCATGGAAAAGGAAAAAGTCGGCAACCGCGCCATGAATCACCCGGTCTGCCAAATTGCCGACGGCGCCGCCAATGACGATGCCGAGACCCGCGGCGGAAAGAGGCGATGAAGTACGCGCGAGCCAGACCCACAGGAAGACGGAGGCCAAGGCACTCAGGGCGATGAGTACCAGGCGCCCCGCCTCGCCGGCTTGCGAGAACCAGCCGTAGCTCACGCCCTCATTCCACGCGAGAACGAAGCTGAAAAAGGGCGTGACCACGATTGGCTGCGCAGCGGCAATATCCACCACCTGAAGCATCCACAGCTTGAACAGCTGGTCGGCGATGAATGAAAAGAGAGCGAGCAAGAGGCCAAATGAAGTCAACGTGCCCCAAAGGACTGGTCTTGAGAGCTTGGAGTCAGCCTCGATATGCGATTGCGTTTCCATCAGGCCCTATTTTCGCAAGCCCGCCCGGCGCTCCCACTCGCGCACAGCTTCCGCATCGCGCGGTGTGATATCGGGATATTCGGGGTCTGCCCCCACATCAGGAGTTATTTTCCATGACCTTGCGCATTTTATGCCGCGAGCCCTTTCGCTCACCACGGCTACGCCTTTGACCTCATCCAGGCGAAAGGCGGCGTCCGGCCCCTCCTCCGCAATCAACTTGGCGTCACTCGTGATGAAGATCTCGGAGACATCGATTCCATCCAGAGCCGCGCGCAGATGGGGATCGGTGACGTAAACCAACGGTGCTGCTTCAAGCGACGAGCCGATCGCCCTTTTCTCCTGGCGTTCGATCTCGAGCGCGCCGGTTACCACCCGGCGAACAGCGCGGATCCTTTCCCATTTCTCGGCCAAGTCATCATCGCGCCATTCCGACGGGGGAACGGCAAAAGGCATGACGTGAACCGAGCTTCCCTCGCCTGGAAAACGCGATATCCAGACTTCCTCTGCGGTGAAGCAAAGAATCGGCGCAAACCATGTGGTCAGGCAATGGAAAAGCTGGTCGAGAACCGTACGGCAAGCGCGTCGTCGTGATGACGTAAACGGGTCGCAATAGAGGGCGTCCTTCCGTACGTCGAGATAGAAGGCCGAAAGGTCGGCATTCATGAAATAAAGCAGCAACGAATAGACACGCTTGAAATCATACTGACGATAAGCCGCGACGATCGTTTCATGCAGCTCGGCTAGACGGTGAAGAATGTACCGCTCAAGCTCCGGCATGTCGCTGTGGCCCAGGCGCTCATACTCCTGCCAGCCGTCGAGCGCCCCCAATATATAGCGCAGCGTGTTCCTCAGCTTGCGATAGGACTCGACATTCGATTTCAATATTTCGGGACCGATGCGCTGATCGTCGGTGTAATCGGTGGAGGCGACCCACAGACGGAGAATGTCGGCTCCCGACTGCTTGATCACATCCTGGGGAAACACCTGGTTGCCGAGCGACTTTGACATTTTTCTCCCGTCCTCGGCCATGGTGAACCCGTGGGTGACGACCGTGTCATAGGGGGCGCGATCGCGCGTTCCGCAGCTCTCGAGAAGGGAGGAGTGAAACCAGCCGCGATGCTGATCCGATCCCTCGAGATAGACATCGGCGGGCCAATGCAGATCGCGCCGCACTTCGAGAACGAAAGCGTGGGTGCACCCCGACTCGAACCAAACGTCGAGAATATCATTCACCTTCTCCCATTCGCCAGGAGAATCGACGGCGTCCGCGAGGAACCTCTCATGTGCCCCATCCGCAAACCACGAATCTGCACCCTCTTCCATGAAGATTCGCAGGATGCGGTCATTCACCGACTGGTCGTTCAGGAGGTCGCCCGTTTTTTTGTTGACGAATACGGTGATGGGGACGCCCCACGCGCGCTGGCGCGAGATCACCCAATCAGGCCTCGCTTCAATCATGCCGCGGATGCGGTTGCGCCCCTGCGGTGGCACCCAAGAAACTTCGTCAATCGCTCTGAGCGCCTTCCGACGCAAGCCATCCCCCTCGCTGTCGCCCATGGAAATGAACCACTGCGGAGTGTTGCGGAAGATAATCGGCTTCTTGGAGCGCCAGGAGTGCGGATACTGATGCGTGAGGCGGCCGCGGGCAACTAACATGCCGGCGTCGACCAGAGCCCTGATCACCGCTTCATTGGCGTCACCCTTCTCGCCCTTGTCGTTGAGCACGCGCCTGCCCTCAAAGCTCGGCGCTTCCCTGGTGAAACGACCGTCGGCATCAACGGTGAAGGGGATATGGGTGTCGATGCCACGCCGGCGCAGCGCGGCGTCGTTGGCGGTCCATATGTCAAAGTCATCGCTGCCATGGCCGGGCGCGGTGTGGACGAAGCCCGTTCCGGCGTCCGCCGACACATGCTCGCCCTCAAGCAGTGGAACTTCGAAGCCATAGCCCAGAGCCTGGAGTGGATGGCTGGTCGCCGTCTGGGCAAGTTCGTCAGAAGTGCAGGCTCGCTTGCGCTCATAGGCCGTTACCTTGGCAGACGTCATGACGTCAGCGGCACGAACGTCAGCCAGAATAAGACAATCGCCCGCTTTCGTCCAATTGCCCTGGGGCGCTTCGGTCACGCAATAGACGCCATAGTCGATCTTGCTGGAATAGCTGATGGCGCGATTGCCTGGAATCGTCCAGGGCGTGGTCGTCCAGATTACGATGTTCAACGCTTCGTCACCGGCCGGACGGCGAAGCGGAAATTTCACCCAGATCGCATCGGAGGTGTAATCCTGATATTCGACCTCGGCTTCGGCGAGGGCGGTTTTTTCTACCACCGACCACATCACCGGCTTGGAGCCCCTGTAGAGTTGTCCCGATGTTGCAAACTTCATGAGCTCGCGGGCGATGCGCGCCTCCGCCGCAAAGCTCATGGTGGTGTAGGGGTTGCGCCAATCGCCAATAACCCCTAGGCGCTGAAATTCCTCCGACTGAACCGACAACCAGTGTTCGGCGAAAGCCCGGCACTGCCTGCGGAACTCATTGATGGGGATTGCGTCCTTGTCCTTCCCATTGGCGCGATGCTCTTCCTCGACCTTCCATTCTATGGG
>DATBMX010000245.1:0-4694 GCA_036554625.1 Aestuariivirgaceae bacterium | reverse complement strand
CTGATGCCGACATAAATCATTGCAGGACCATCGATCGCATTTCCGCGAATCGTGTTCTGCAACTCGCTTATAATGGTTTCGAACACCCGCTGGTTTGGGAGAGTGCCATTTTCAACGATGGTCACGGGCGTCGAAGGCTCGATACCAGCGTTCATCAGACGCACTTGTGTGTGCCCTGCCACGCCAACTCCCATATATATGGCGAAAACTTGACCCCGTTGCGCAAGAGCTCGCCAATCGTGTTCGGCGGCGCCGGCTTCTGAGGCGCCGGTGAGAATAGTCAAAGACTGGTTGCGCCCACGCTGCGTCAAGGGCAGGCCAGCTGCTGCCGCGCACCCGAGCGCCGCGGTGATTCCCGGTACGATATCCACTAAAATTCCATGGGCTTCCAAGGCAGATTGCTCTTCACCACCTCTACCGAAAATATAGGGATCGCCACCTTTTAATCGGACAACGTGCTTGCCGGCTGTCGCTTCCCGTATGAGGATCGCGTTGATCTCATCCTGTGAAGGAGAGGGCTTGCCGGGCGCCTTGCCGACCGCAATGCGCTCGGCATCGCGCCTAGCATATTCAAGGATCTCACAACCGATTAACCTGTCATGGACGATGACGTCAGCCTCGCGTAGCTTCCGCTGAGCCTTGAGGGTGAGAAGCTCCGGATCCCCGGGGCCGGCCCCCACCAGTGACACACGACCGACAGGCGGTGCGACAAGGGCGTTCAGCGCTGCATCGATTTCGGTATCAAACGCAGACGAATTCCTCTCAAAAGCATCGCGAATGCTGCCGAAGAAATACTTGCGCCAGAACTCTCGGCGCGGGCTTCCGGCTGGGAGAGATTTAGCAACGCGCTCACGCAGGTCAGCCGCAGCCTTGGTGAGCGCCCCCAGAAAAGGGGGCAGACTAGTCTCCAGCTCGCTGCGAACCCCCTGAGCAAGCACTGGAGCCGCCCCTTCGGTTCCCACGGCGACCACAAGCGGATCGCGATCAACGATGGCAGGAACGATCGCAGACGAAAGATCTGCTTCATCGACGACGTTTACAAGAATGTCGCGCTTATGGGCCTCTGCTGCCACCAGACTGCTGAGTTCTTCGTTCGCGGCGACAAAGACGCACACCGCCCCATCGAGTTGACTTGAGGCAAAATGCCGCCCGACCCAGGCAAGATTGCCGCCAATTGCCAGGTCAGTGAGTTCGGGATGAAGTTCGGAAGCAACGAGCTCTATGCGCGCGTCAGTCTTCAAGAGGAGGCGCACTTTCCGTAGCGCCTCTTCGCCGCCTCCGACAACGAGCACCTTGCGAGCCTTCAGATCGATGAACAAAGGAAAGTAGCGCATTGCATCCTCCTTTAGGCCGCGGGGGCCAAGGACAGCGAAAGGCCGTTCAGTTCCTTGGAAAAGATAAGCTGACAAGAAAGCCGCGAGGTCCGCTCCACCTGGGGCAAACCGTCGAGCATGGCTTCTTCCTCTTCGCGCGCAGGATGGAGCCTGTCGATCCAGCTCGGGTCCACGGTAACGTGACAGGTTGCACAGGCGCAGGCGCCCCCGCACAAACCTTCGATGTCGAGGCCGTGTTCACGGATGATCTCCATGACACGCCAGCCTTCTACAGCTTCAATCTCATGTTCCTCGCCCGTAAGGTCCTTGATACGTATGATGCCCATAACGAAATCCTGGAACAGTGTTCTTCTCTTAGAACAAGCTGGGAAAGCTCACCAACTGCCGCAAATCTGCTTGATTTTTCAGGCAGAAAGCGGAAAATAACATCGCCAGCTTACGCCCGTTCGTTTTAACGAACACTAGTTCTAAGTAAGGAACACGCCAATGTCAACCCGGCGGGGACGCCGTAACGCCAACGTGAGTGAAGGGGACGTCACCCCAGCTTTGGGCAAGACCATCATGCGCTTGCGGAAGGCCTACAACATGTCGCTCGGCGAACTCTCTGAGCAATCTGGAGTTGCAAAATCGATTATTTCGCAGATCGAGCGAAATGAGACAAATCCCACTATCGGGACCGTGTGGCGACTATCCAGGGCGCTGGATACGACTATCGATGAGGTCCTCAAAGACGAGGCCGCGCCCAATTTCGTCGAGCATCAAACCCGGGCCGGCATACCGATCTTGGAAAGCCAGGATGGCCTCTGCCGCCTCGCAATCATCGGCGCATTGAACCTTGTCGAATATTTGCAATGGTACGATTTCCGCGCCGAGCCGGGCGGCGTGCTCGAGTCCGATCCGCACCCGCCAGGTACCATCGAACATCTCTACCTGATCGTTGGCCAGGTCGAGGTCACCGCAGGTGGGGAGGCACGGAAGCTGTCGAGCGGCGAATCTCTGCGTTATCGCGGTGACAGACCCCACAAGATCGTCAATGTCGGTCAAACACCGGCACATGCGACAATGGTGCTGGTCGAGGGAACACCGCAGGCCGAGCCGCGGCGGTGACTATTCAGCGGCGGCCTTCAGGTGCGGCAGGCCTTTAACGATGCCGGGCTGAATGACTTCGGGATCATAAGGCTTGCGCGCAAACAGATGCCGAACGTAAGGCTCGAAGAAGGACAAGGGCTCGCTTTGATAGTTGGGATCGAAGGAAGCTTGATCCCAGCGCTCACAAAAATCGACGCAAGATTGATAATAGGCGCTTTCGCGATACTTGTCCCTTTCATTCGGGTTCCAGCCATAGTGATGTGCGTAATACACCATCTGAAACGATGCATGATGCTCGACGACCCACACGCACTCCTCACGCATGAACGGGCGAAGAATCTCCGCAGCAAAGCGATCATGATTCTGCGGCGCAAGACCATCACCAATATCATGCAGAAGCGCGGCACAGATCCAGTCGTCGTCAGCATCTTCTCTGAAGGCGCGCGTGGCCGCCTGCAGCGCGTGCTCGAGACGCGTGACCCTGTATCCCGACAAGGTATCCTCAGCCTGAAGGGTCAGTTCGCGCAGAATGCGATCTGCAGTCATCGCAACAAAAGGCTTTTCCAGTTCCTGTAGGAGCAGGTAGTCGTCCTTGGTGCCATCCTTCATCTGCATGAATGAAACGGTCTTCATCGCAATCTCCGGGCAATGCCGGCGCAAACCGGCCTCTCAGATGTGAAAAAATCTATCAAGCTGACCCGGCTGCAGCAACACCTGTGGTCGATCGGCTTCAAACACGATACGGCCCTTTTCCATGACAAGGAAACGGTCGGCAATGAACTTCAGCTCCTCAACGGACTTGTCGACGAGCAAAATGGCTAAGCCCATTTCCTTCAGCCTGGAGGCGACGGTCCAAATCTCCCTGCGGACAAGGGGGGCCAAACCCTCCGTCGCCTCGTCGAGAAGAAGAAGACGCGGGTTCGTGGTAAGGGCGCGGCCGATCGCCAGCATCTGTTGCTCGCCGCCCGACAAGATGGTTGCGCTTTGCGCATGTCTATCGCGCAGCTGCGGGAAGAGCCGATAGACTTCCATGGGCGAGAATGCTCCCGGACGGAAGGTGGCGACGAGGTGCTCATCCACCGTTAAACCCGGGAAGAGACGGCGGCCTTCGGGCACATAGCCAATGCCACGCCGCGACTTCTCATAGGCTGGAAGCCGCGTGACATCTCGGCCGTTGAATTTGATTGTCCCCGCTTTGGCCTCAACCAGTCCGACGATTGTCTTGAGTGTCGTGCTCTTGCCCATGCCATTGCGACCGAGTAGGGCCACCACCTCGCCTCGCTTGATGGTTAGCCGCAACCCGGCAATCACGATGCCGCTGCCGTAACCGGCCTGCAGGTCATGAATCTCAAGCATGCTCCGCTTCCTTCTCCGTACCGAGATATGCCGCCTGCACATCGGCATTTTCTCGGATGATGTCGGGCGGGCCCGTGGCGATGATCCTGCCGCTCACCATCACCGATATTCGATCGGCCACGGCGAACACAGCGTCCATGTCGTGCTCGATCAGGAAGATTGAACAGTGCTGCTTCAATGATCTCAGAAGGCTCGTAAGATCTCTGGTTTCATCTGGGCTGGTGCCAGCTAGCGGTTCATCAAGAATAAGGACGAGTGGCGAGGTGACGAGGGCCATGGCGAGTTCGAGCCGGCGCTGTTCGCCGTGGCTTAGCGTCGATGCGAATGCATCCACGCGATCTTGGAGGCCAAGCGCATGAAGGGCGGCAGTTGCCGCGTCTATAGTGGCATCGTTCGTTCGCCCGAAGTACTTGAACGGCAAACCATTTGCCGCCTCATAAGCGAGGATTGCATTCTCTAGAACAGTAGCATGCGGAAAGATCGACGTCAGTTGCGAGGTCCGCGCCATTCCCAAGCGGGCACGCTCCGTTTGCCCATAGTTCGTGATATCTGCGCCCTCGAAGAATACTTGCCCGGCATCGGGTGGCAAGAGGCCAGAAATAACCTTCAAAAGCGACGTCTTGCCTGCCCCATTGGGGCCTATGAGAGCATGTATCTCATTGGGCAAAAGATCGATTGATACATCGTCGGAAACGGGAAGAGCACCGAATCGCTTGTGCAGACTCTTGGTCTTGAGTATCGGCTCAACCATTGCCGCGACTTGCCCACAAAGGTCTGCTTAAAAAAAGAGCGATCCCGATGGCGATGGGCCCGAGAATCAGTCGCCAATACTCCAGGTAGTGCGAGAGATATTCTTCAAGGCCAAGAAAACCTACCGCCCCCAAGATGGCCCCGATGATTGTGCCCTGTCCACCT
>DATBMX010000432.1:0-13290 GCA_036554625.1 Aestuariivirgaceae bacterium | reverse complement strand
GCGAGCAATGTATAGTCATGAACGCTAGTGAACAGAGCCCAGAGCACTGGAAAAAGGATGACGATAGACAGTGCGGCAAGGCTGGGAAACGCCATCAGCCAGCCGAAGCGGCGATTAGCCGCTTCGACAGTGAGCGATTGGCCCGCGCCTGGAAGCAATTGAGTACCGGTGCTACTTGATCTTGCCGTCCTTCTTGGCAAGCTCAAGCATTTCGGCATCCACTACAGCGAGAGCATCGGCCGACTTCTTCTCGCCTGCCACGGCGAGGCTTAGCTCACGCCCCAGCACTTCCACCAATTGAGGGGTGTAGGTAAAGACGGGAAAGTTGTGGCTGGTCAGGAGCATCTGCTTCAGCGCGGCCGCGTAGGGGAATTTTGCGTTCACCTCGGCATCGTCAAACACGTCCGTGCGCGTGGGGGAGCCGCCCTGGAGAGCGCGCTTTTTGGCGATGTCCTTCGATTCGACCCATTTGATGAAGGTCCAGGCAGCGTCTGGATTAGGGCTCGATTTTGGTATCGCCCAACCCCATGCGCCGTTGAGGCTCCCCCCCTGTTCCGGCGTCGGACCCGGCACGGGCATGATCTCTACCTTGCCGACCACTGCGGATTTCGAAGAGTCATCTACGGCGGCACGGAAGAAGTTATAGGTTATGTAGCTGTAAGCCTTTCCCTGCGCCATGACGTTGAAGGCCTCATCGAAGGAAAAGCTCGCCGAACCCACCGGTCCGTATTTGTTGACGTTGGCGGCATATTGCTCCAGCGCTTTTATGCCCGGTTCGGTGTTCAACGTTGGTTTCCAATTTCCATCGTGATAGTCACCGCCGTTTGCGAAGAGATAATTGGACCATTCCATGGCAATTGGATCAGGCCTCAAACCCTGGTTGACCACGCCGTGCATTCCATCTTTGGTGAAGAATTCGACCTGCTTGAGATACTCGTCCCAAGTCTTAGGCAAAGCCAGGTCTGTGCCGAACTTTGCCTTGTAGTCGGCCTTGTTCTTCTCGTCAGCGAGAAGATCAGTCCGGTACAGAAGGCCCATCGCATAATTGTAGAACGGCAGCATATAGGTCACGCCGTCCACGCGACCCACGAGATCCATAAGCTTGGGAATGTAGACGGAAGTATCGATGCTGTCGGTCTTGATCCGGTCGTCGAGGGGCTGCAGCCAGCCTGCCTTCGTGAATTCGCCGACCCAATAGAAGTCGACGACGATGGCAGAGTAGCTTCCTTTCGGCGCTACGAGCTGCGGCACGAGCTTCGTGTGCATCTCAGCGTAATTCACGACTTCCAAGTTCACGTCGATGCCGGTGGCTGCCTTGAACTCCGGCAGGAGCGTTTTCACATATTCCGTATCAGGCACCGTCTCCATCAGGATATTGACGGTCTCTGCGTGAACCTGGCTGGAGAGAGCGGTGGCCAGCACAGCTCCAAGCAACCATCTCTTCAACATTGGCAAACCTCCCATTTGGGCCCTTGCTGATGCTTAGCGGTCACTTGAGGGCCCCAAGTGACAGCCCTTTGATCAGATGCTTGCGCAAGAACGGCAGAATGATGAAAACGGGAATAAGAGATACAACCGTAGCGGCTGCCAATGGCGCGATCTCCACGCCCGCATGAGTTTCCAGTCCCGCCAGACCAACAGGCAAGGTGTGAGTGCCAGGTCCGGAAAGTACGAGAGCGAAAAGAAACTCGTTCCAGCTCAGGATGAATCCCAATAGACCTGCAGCCAGGATTCCCGGCGCCGCAACGGGCACGGCGATAAAGCGGAACGCCTGCCACCGGCTGGCTCCATCGACGCGAGCAGCCTCTTCGAGCCTCGTAACGTCACCCTCAAAGAAAGAGACAAGCATCCAGGACAGGAAAGGCAGGGCGATCGTCAGATGCGCAATGACAAGCGCAGCGCGGCTTTGCATCAGGCCGGCCATCAGGAACATTGCAAACAGAGGCAACACCAAAATGATCGGTGGAAGCATCTGGCTGGCAAGAACGCCAAGCCTCAAGGCAGTGCCTCCCGTATTAAAGCGGGCGAAGGCATAGGCAATGGCGGTCGCGAGCGGCAAGGCGAGCGCCGTGGCCGCCAGCGCGATGAGAAAGCTATTGGTAAACCATGTAACGAACGGAAAGCGGGAAAAGATGTCGATATAGTTCATCAAACCGAGCGTGCCAACCTCTGGAGGGATCTTGTAGGCGGTGAGCCGGTCAGTAAAGCTCACACGAAGAATCCACAGAAGAGGCATGAGAATGGCCAGAGAAAACAGGATCAAGATGGCGTGGGGCACTATGGAAGCGGCAAGGCGTTTCATCGAGGTGCTAATCCATTCTCACGCCGCCGGTGACGTTTAGCGCCTCGCCTGTAATGAAACGCGCGAGATCGGAGGCCAAAAAGAGAACGGCAGATGCTACATCTTCCGGCTCCTCAAGCCTGCCGAGAGGCGTTTGCACAACGTAATCTTTGATCACCGCTTCTGGAGCTATTCCCTTGAGGCGTGATTCCCATTCGACTTCTCGCTTCTGCATGGATGTGCGCACGAAACCGGGGCAGACGCAGTTGACCCGAATGCCCTCCGGGGCCACTTCGCGGGCAAGGGCCTGAGTGAAGCCGACGACAGCGAATTTGCTGGCGGAATAGTGGGCAAGCCAAGGCGCTCCCCATTTTCCGGCAAGGGATGCGGTATTGACGATGGTTCCAGCCTTCGAGGTAACTTGAAAATGGCGTATGGCTGCCTGATTGGTTAGAAAAACGCCGCGAGCGTTGACGTTGAGGTTGTGATCCCAAGCCTCGTCCGTCAATTCAGTGACCAGCGCCATCGAAGACACGCCGGCATTCGCGCACAGAATATCGTAACTGCCAAAGGCAGCCTCAACTGCGGTGAAGCACTGTTCAACGCTCGTTCTTCTGCTGACATCGACTGGAAAGGACACAGCGCCCTCGATGGCTGATGCCGCTTTTCTTGCTGCCGCCTCGTCAAGATCGGCTATGGCGACTCTCACGCCTTCCGATGCCAATGCCTTGCAAATCGCTAGGCCTATTCCGGTAGCTCCCCCAGTAACAATGGCATTCTTATTCTGGAGGCCGGGGAGCATTGCTGGTCCTTGGAGTTACGTGCCTAGATGATCTTATTCATAAACCAGTCACAACAGCAACAACGCCGGCAAAGGACTTTCGTTTGGCAAGGCTCCTGTTATTGTAACTGCCACGGTTTTCTTCGATCATCGAAATGGCCTATCGTATCAATCCCGAGACCGACAGAATCTACGTGGAGGAGTTTCGGCAATCGCCGATCAGCCTGCACAGTCCTGGCTTGAGGCGCATTCTCAACACGCTGCGTTATGATCCCTCCGGCAAGCAGGTGATTCTTGTCTGTCGCAAGCCATTCAGGGAGTGGGTGTTGGGAGAGATGCCCGCGCATCGCTCAGCTACGCTGAAAATAGAGGACACGCCTGTGTTCACGAGCCGTGAAGAGGCAGAATGGGAAGTCTTCCGGCGAAGGTGGAAGGCTCATACTGGAGAGAATATCAACCTGCCTTATGAGGGGGCGCCAAGGCGTGCTTAAGATTTTGGGGTATCCCGACCGCTATAGCGTTCCTCAGGGAGGAGAGATCAGTTTTTTTGTCTCGCTGGAGGAAGGAAAACAGTTTGAGACGCGGCTTTTGCGCGTCATCAATGGCGACTGCAATCCCGAGGGGCCAGGACTCAAATTTGAGGAAATTTCCCATCCCGCCAACGGGACCCATCGAGGAAAGCGGCAAACCATCGATGCGGGTTCTTATATGGTGGCTCCCACCGTGCCGGCGCTCGGCAGTTTCACTTTCACTGCCCATGTGTGGCCGACTCTGAGGAATTCCGCCTTTCAAACCATAGCCGCACAGGGTGCGGTCAAGATAGGCCTTGTCGATGGTGCATTGACTCTAATAGTAGCCGACGAGCAGCATGCCTTGAATTGCCGGATGCTTATACGCCAATGGTATGCCGTCACGGTGTCGCTCAATGCTCAGACACGAAAGTTCTCTCTAGAGCAGAAGCCGCTTGAGAAGCACGCGCTGGAGGATGATCAGGGAAGACGATCGGGAAGAGTGTCGGCGCTGCCCAGGACACGCAAGGGTTTCTGGTTGGCTGGCTGCCCGCAAAAGGATGGCAGTATAGGCGATCACTTCGACGGCAAGATCGACAGCCCCGCCCTCTTCCGCGTCGCTCGCTGGGATTTTTCCAAAGAGATACAAACTACCAAGGTCATCGACGTTGACCGTTCGAAACATCACGGCAGACTCGTCAACCTTCCGGCACGGGCGATGAAGGGCCACAATTGGGATGGCTCGGAACACCGATGGACGCTCAAGCCCGAACATTACGGTGCTATTCATGTCCATCATGACGATCTCTATGATGCAGGGTGGGAGTCATCGCTGACGCTCAGGATCCCGCGCGAGCTCAGGAGCGGACCATACGCTCTGCACATTCGATCAGGCCAAAGCGACAAGAACGCGACACGCGAAGACTACATTCCGTTCTTTGTCGTTCCCCGTAAAGGTGGCAGACGGGAAAAAATTGCGTTCCTTGCGCCCACTTGCGCTTACATGGCTTATGCCAATCATGCCGAGCACATCACGGCGCGCGAGGCAGAGCGCACAGTAGGCAGGCTCCTGCAGTTCGGGCACTCCGATCTTTTTATGTATGAGCATCCCGAACTCGGCGGATCGCTCTACGATTCTCATCTTGACGGTTCCGGCGTGTGCTATTCGAGCCGGTTGCGGCCGGTTTTGAATTTTTCCTCCCGGTATCATTCATGGCTGGGCGGCCATGGCTCGGGACTCTGGCAGTACAATGCAGACACGCAATTGTTCGATTGGCTCGACCATCAGGGCTTTGTCTATGACGTGATCACGGATGAGGATCTGCACAGGGAGGGCTATGCGCTCCTGAAAAACTATCGCGTCGTGCTGACTGGCACACATCCCGAATACCATTCGACTGCCATGTGGGATGGTATGAAGCGATGGCTGGAACGCGGCGGCCGCCTCATGTACCTCGGCGCAAACGGCTGGTACTGGCGCATTGCCTTCCACAAGGAACTCCCCGGCGTAATCGAGGTACGCCGCGCGGAGGATGGTATACGCACCTGGGCGGCCGAGCCGGGCGAGTATTATCATTCCTTCAATGGTGAGCTTGGCGGTCTGTGGCGGCGGATTGGGCGGCCGCCGAATGTGATGTGCGGCGTCGGTTTCATTGCGCAGGGCTTCGATCTGAGCAGCTATTATCGGCGCGGGCCGGATTCTTATAACTCGCGCGCCGCTTTCATCTTTGAGGGTATCGAGGATGAGATCATCGGCAACTTCGGCCTGATTGGCGGGGGCGCCGCCGGTCTCGAGCTCGACTGCGTCAACATCAGGCTCGGTTCGCCTCCCAACACGCTCAAACTTGCCTCGTCCGAAAACCACTCCGCGCTCGTCATGCTGGTCAACGAAGAATTCGGCGTTGTGCCTCCTAATCTCGGTGGTGATCAGAATGATCGAGTTCGCGCCGACTTGGCTTTTGCGGAGCTTCCTGGCGGAGGGGCAGTGTTTTCGGTCTCATCCATTGCCTGGTGCGGGTCGCTGTCACACAACAATTACAATAACAATGTTTCGCGCATCACGGCCAATGTGCTCAAGCGCTTTGTCAAGCCTGGGCCCTTCGCGTGAGGCGTGAATGCGTTACGAGATGATGTTGCCGCACCAGATAAGAACGGCCATTGACGCGCGCTGGCCGGTGGTGCTGCCTTTGGGAGTTCTCGAGTATCATGGCGAACACATGGCTGTCGGCATGGACACCCTGGTGGTCGTCAAGTTTCTCGAGCTTCTCGAGACCGAAGCCCCTCTCGTCATCCTGCCTCCATTCTACTATGGCGCTAGCAGCTACGCGGTTGAACCACCCGAGGGGAACGGCTCGGTGCAGGTCAACGCCGACAAACTCTTTCCCTTTGCGCAGGATCTTTTCCGTGCCCTGCTGCGCATTGGTTTTCGCAGTATTCATTTCTTCATCCATCATCAAACGGAGAATTTCGCGCTAGGTATGCCAACCGATTTGGCATTCAAGTTCGCTGCCCGCCAAGCGATCTTCGAGTTTCTTGAGAAAGAGCGCGGCGAAGGCTGGTGGGGCAGCGAGACGATGGCCGATTACTATGCCCAACAGGCATCGGGCGATGATCCCTTCAACTGGATCAAAGGCCATCCGCTGATGACGCCAGAAATCATCCATAGCTATCCGTTTGATCATGCGGGCCAGGGCGAGACATCGCTGCTCATGGCGCTTTGTCCGGAGGGTGTTGATATGAGAAAGTTTTCTGGCGAGAAATGGTACTCGCGCAGCGCTGCCCAAGCCTCGCCGCAGCTTGGAGTCAAGGCTCGCGAGATGATCCTCGCGCACATGCGTCAGGTGCTAGGCTTCGCGCTCAAATCTACTTGACTGCCCCGGCCGTCAGTCCTTTCACGATATACCGTTCAAGGAAGATGCCGATGAGGAGGAGCGGTGCGATCGCCGCGGCTGAAATGGCAGCCATGGACCACCAGCTGATACCTTGCGAGCCGGTTTGGCTCGCGACCATCACCGGAATGGTCTTGGCATTGGTGCTGGTCAGCAAGGCAGCAAAAAAATATTCGTTCCAGCATAAAATTACGGACAGAATGAAGGCTGCCACTATTCCTGGAAGCGCGATCGGCAGGATGATGCGAAAAAACGCTCCCCAGAGGCTGCAGCCGTCGACGAGAGCAGCTTGCTCCAATTCGATCGGAATTGTATCGAACTGATCGCGCATTATCCAGATCACGATCGGAAGCACCGTCAGCGTGTAGATCAGGATGAGGCCGATCTTCGAGTCAAGCAGCGCGAGCTCTTTGTACAGGACCAGGAACGGCATGGCCAGAACTACGGGAGGCAAGATAAGCTGGGAAAGAAAGAAGAATGCGATGTCCTTGTTGCGCCAAGGACCAAATTTGTACTGGAAGCGGCTCAGCCCATAGGCGGCCAGCGAACCAATGATCACGGCAAGACTGGCCGCGCCAAGCGACGCGATGATGCTGTTCTCGAAGCGTTTGAGGAATTCCGTCCTCACGGTCGATGTTCTGCCAAACGTGTCCGGTGAGAGGCCGAGAGAGCGCCAGCCCTTCCAATCTGGCTGAAAATCGACCCAGGGAATCAAATGACCCTGCGTGACGTTCACCGCAGTCTTGAACGAAGTCGTGATCGTCCAATAAATTGGGAACAGAGAGATGAAAGTCCAGAACAGCAGCGCTGCATAAATCAGCATGCGCGCCGAAATTCGACGGGCTTGACGTGCGGCGTCCCGTTCCAACACAAGTTCAGGAGGCGCATAGACTTGAACAGGAGAGGCTCTCTCTGTCACGTCATTCTCCGCATGAAACGGCTCGTGAAATGTAAGGTGAGCATGATGAAGATGATGATGATCACCAGATAAACCTCTGCCAGCATCGTTCCATAGCCGACGTTCGAGCGGTCTCGATACTCGCGAAAAATAAAACTCGACACCGTGTCGGTGGCGCCGCCAGGGCCCCCCGCCGTGACGTTGATGACAATGTCGGCAAGTTTGAGCTGAAATATGGTCTTCAGGACGATGGCCGTCACGCTCACGGGCAGCATCAACGGAAAGGTGATCTGCCAAAATGATTGCCAGGGCGAAGCGCCGTCGACCTTTGCTGCATCCGAGATTTCTTTCGGGAGCGCCTGCAAGCCGGCGAGCAGCAGGATCATGATAAAGGGAATCCACACCCAGGCATCCATGGCGATGATGCTGAGTCTTGCCACCCATGGCGTCGTGAAGAAGGCCGGACTGTCCCAGCCCAACTGTCGCGCCAAGGTGGCGGCTGGTCCAAAACGAAACTCCATGAGAGACTTGCCGATCATCCAGCTTACGGCGACCGGGCTCAGCATGAATGGCAGTAGAAAGGCGACTCGAAAGAACTTGCGTCCCCGAATATCGGCATTGAGCAGGAGCGCAAGGCCGAAAGCGATCGCATACTGCACGAAAACGGCCAGAACATAGTAGATCATGTTGCGCATGGCGTTCCAGTAATAAGGATCGCCCAACATGGCGCGTAGATTATCCAGGCCGCTAAATTTCCGCCCGGTCAGAGAACTCAGGTTCCAGTCGGTGAATGCGATGTAAAGTCCGAAAAAAGTAGGAAAAACGACCATGACGATCGTGAAGAGGAGAGCGGGCAGCAAGAAAACCGCACGATGCCCTGCTTCCCCGCGAACCAGGATCTGGCCTGCCACCAGACATGCGGCCCAGACCAGATATGCGTAGAGAGAGGCGCGCCAGTTGGCGAAGCCCAGCGCGACGAGGCCAAGCGAATCGAGGCTCTGCAACAGGACGACGATGACCAGTCCGACTGTCCCGAGGATGATAACGGCTCGGCCGAGCGTCCTTCGCCCAGTCCACCAGGCCTGAGCGGCCACGGGAAAATCACGAGCACCAGTCAGCGACGATGGGGATTGCATTGGCTCCTGCTCGGCCGGCTCATGGCGCGTCCGGCGGCGCAAGGCGCCGCCGGCTCCGTGCTTGCAGTCTCACATTTGTACAGCCAGATCAGCTCACGCCAAGAGAAGCCTTGTACAGCTTGATCTGGTTTTCGCGGCCAATCTGATCGGTAATCTTTTCCCAAGCCGCCGCGATCTGGTCAGCTCCCGTCTGAGCATCCGAGCCGCCGGCAAAGATCTTCGCCAACTCGTCTTCCGCCACGCTGTAATATTGGAAGATGCCCGGGATGCGCGGTTCGATAGCCGCATTGGGATGGTTGTACGAGTTGGCCTCCGAGTTCAGATAGGAGGTAATGAACGGCTCGTCGTAGCCGGCAGCCACCCATTCCGGAATGTTGAAATGACTCTGCCGATAAGGCTGGAAGCCGGAAGGATAGGCCGCCATCCACAGCGAGATGTCCTTGCCGCCGAGATGCGCTGCGGCACTCCACGCCGCCTTCTGTTTTTTGGGATCGCTATCTACGCGTGCCATGACATAGATGCCCCAGCCGATATACGCCATGTTGGGAGCATAGTTCGGCGCGCTTGGCAGCTTGTCCCACTGCCCCGTCGTGGCGTTGTAGACGTCGTCTGAGCCGGGCAGAATATCGAAGCCCGTGACGTCGCCGATGACGGACGAGTCATTCGTCTTGACGTTCGAACCGATGTCGCCCCACCATGACAGCATCGAGCCTGTGCCGGCAAGGAACTGCTGGAAACCTGTCGTGTTCGGATCCGCGTTGAGTTGGTCGGCCGGCTCATAGGGCAAGGCGTCGATCACGTCCTGGATTGCCCTGACCCACGCCGGATTGTTGATGCGGGGCTTCATTGTGTCGACATCGAACAGCCATGCCTTGTCGTCAGGATGCTTGGCGTACGCGGTGGCGCGGCTGCCCAGGAAATAGAAGCCGAAGCCGCCCCAGCCCTTCGGCGGGTCGAGATAGCCATATAGGTCCTGGCCATTGAGCTGCTTCCCTTTGAGGAATTTCGTGACCGCCTGCACCTGCTGCCAGGTCTTGGGAACGCCCCACTCCCCCTGCCCACCTTCGGTTTTCCACTGCTTGGCAAGCTCGGCATCGGAGAACACGTCAGTGCGAAAGTTGAACGTGTGACAATCGCCGTCGATGGAGATGCGATAAGTCTTGCCCTCCCAGGTGCCGACGGGCGCCTTTAGATAGCCCACATAGTCGTCCATCTCGATCTGGGTCTTCACCCAGTCAGGCATTTCAGAGGCCAGCCCCTTGCCGCAAACGTCGCCCTCGAAAGGCGCTCCCATTTCGAGAATGTCGAAGTCGACTGTGCCGGTAGCGATCGCCTGCTGCAGGCGCGGATTGTAGTCAGCCTGGGCTAGATCGATCCAGGTGATCTTGGCACCGGTGTAGGCCTCCCAAGGCTTGAGGAATCCGCGGAAAAGAAGATTATGCAGGTTCTGATTGTTGAGTCCCATAAAGGAAAGTTCAACGCCCGCCAACTCTCCCTGCTGTACACTGGCTTTGGTTGGACCCAAGCAAAGTTCACCGACCTGCTGCCAGTCGGCGTCGGTGGGTTGACCCTTGCCTACTCCTGGGATCTGCAGGATCTGGGTGCGCAGATCGCCTTGCCCAAACGCAACCCTCGATAAACCTGCCAGATTGCCTGCGGCGCTGAGTGCAGCTGCTCCGGCAGCTGCTTTCAAGACATCGCGCCTGCTCAGTCTCATGAACAGCTGATAGTCACGTAGTCTCACGGTCGAAGTCCTCCCTTTGACGCATTTGGTGCAGTTTGTACCTTCGAAAGTGCGCGCTGGCCCGTGTGATTCAACGGGTCGATGAAGCGCCTGTAAGCTTGAAAGCGCTCGCCTGTTCCTTGACGTATACTCCGCCCTCGATGATGCATATTTGACGGGTGACGAACGCATTCGAGTATGCAACAGCCTCAACAGATGTCAACCGAGGGGAACCCCTGCTACGCTAGGCCTGCTCCGGCGGGATGACACCCTTCTTGAAGATGAAGCATCCGTAAAATCGGCGCTCGCCGGTCTGTACCACGCAGTAAGCCTTGCGCGCGACGTCGTAGAAAACCATCCGCTCGATCGATCCCATGGGCCATGAGCGTCCCTCGGCAGCATTGATCTCCTTTTGCACTTCCGCCTGCACCTCCGGGATCTCGTCAGGCTTGCCGACGACTTCCATTCTGCGGGCAGGCTTGTCCACAAAGCTGTCGAGCGGCATGACCGATAGAATGGCGCGCACCGCCCGCTGCGAGCTGACACCGTCGATGTGCAGGAGCTTCCCTAGAACCGTGTGGCGAGCCACCGAGTCTGCGGGGAAGTTCGTGTCACAGAGAACCAGATCATCACCATGGCCCATGGCGCGCAGTGCGAAGAGGAGATGGGCGTTCAAAAGAGGGTCGATCGATTTGAGCATTCGTGCTTCTGCCTGTCAGTTGAGGCGCTGGCCGGTGACAGCGTCGAACAGATGCACGGCATTGGAGTCCGGCATTACCGGGAGAAGCTCGCCCGGCCTTGCTTTGATTCGTTCGCGGAACACTCCAACGATCTTCTCTCCGCCAAGCTTGGCGAAGAGCTGCGTTTCCGATCCGGTCGGTTCGACGACCGACACCTCCAACCTGATCGCCCCGTCCCTCAAGTCGAGATGTTCCGGCCGGATGCCGTAGATCGCCGCGCGGCCGTCGGAGCCGGATGGCGCGGAGGCGAGTGGCAGTGTCACTCCCGCGTCCGTCACGAAACTCGGCGCGCCATTGAGGCGAATAGTCCCCTTCAGGAGATTCATCGCCGGCGAGCCGATGAAGCCGGCCACGAAAATGTTCGCGGGCTTGTCATAGAGCTCGAGTGGCGACCCGGCCTGTTCGACAAGACCCTCATTCAAGACGACAATCCGATCGGCCATTGTCATCGCCTCTATTTGGTCATGCGTAACATAGACGGTGGTGGTCTTAAGGCGTTGATGCAATTCCTTGATCTCTGCCCGCATCTGCACTCTCAGCTTGGCGTCGAGATTGGACAGCGGTTCATCAAAAAGAAACACTTTGGGATCACGCACGATCGCTCGTCCCATTGCGACACGCTGGCGCTGGCCGCCTGAGAGCTGGCGCGGAAATCTCGAAAGATATGGCACGAGGTTCAGGATTTCCGCTACGCGATGAACTCTCTTGTCGATCTCGCTCTTCAGCGATCGCCTAAGCTTGAGCGCGAAGCCCATGTTCTCGGCAACCGATTTGTGCGGGTATAGGGCATAAGTCTGAAACACCATGGCGATATCGCGATCCTTGGGCGGCAGATCGTTGACGATGCGCTCGCCAATCCGGATGACCCCCGAAGTGATCGGTTCCAAGCCAGCGATCATCCGGAGCAGCGTCGATTTTCCGCAACCGGAAGGACCGACAAGCGTCAGAAACTCGCCATCGGCGATTCCGATCGATACGCCATGTATGACCTCCAACGTGCCATAGGCCTTTCGCACATCGACAATGTCAACAGAGGCCATGCTTTCGAGCCCTGCCTTCCTGAGATTGCACCGGAAGGTTATTGAATTCATGTGCCTTCGTCGAGCGCCCTGGCGTCATCGTCTCGCCGGGCCGTGGATGTGGTATACCCGGTTTAGAGGATAGGCTTATGAAAGAGAGTAAACTTTACACGGCGGGCGCTCGAAGACTCCAGGACCGTTTCGATTCGCGACGCATCGCCGATCGACTCGAACAAAAGGTCCTCGTGGCGAAGTTCAGCGATACGCATCGCGAGTTCATCGAGACGGCGCCTATGTTCTTTTTGGCGACTGCCGACGCGGAAGGACGGCCCGACGTCTCCTATAAGGGCGGACTACCAGGCTTTGTTCGCGTCACCGGACCATCGGAACTCGCCTTTCCCGACTACAACGGCAATGGGATGTTTAAGAGCCTCGGCTCGCTCGCAGAAAACTCTAATGTGGGTCTGCTCTTCATTCGCTGGGGCGAGAAGCCAAAACGACTGCGCGTGCAGGGTCACGCAACGATCGATGAGAACGATCCTCTCATGCCGCAATTCGAGAGGTCACAACTCATCGTGCGGGTCAAGGCGGAACGCATTTTCGACAATTGTCCTCGATATATTCATCACCTGGAGATCCTAAGTTATTCACCCTATACGCCGGGCCCGGGCCGCGAATCGCCAATTCCTGAATGGAAACGGAATCCCCTGTTTCGGGACGCGCTGCCGAGCCGAGATCTGGAAGTTCTCACAAGCGAGGAAAACAATTGGGAGGGCCGAAGCCCTCCCGGAAATAAAGTGTAACAGCAGTCCGGTTACCTTTTGGCCGTCGTGTCGCTCGATCCAGCCTGCCTGATCTTCGCACCCGTCGTGGTCGAAGCCTCGGTCGATGGCAAGCCGGTACCCGAACTCTGCAGACGAAGATTGTTCTGCACATGGCGCACGCCTGAGACATTTTCGGCAATGTCTTCTGCCCGGCGCTTCTCCTCGCGGCCGGTTACCGTACCGTTCAGCGTCACTTCGCCACTGCTCACCGTCACCTCGATTTCCGAGGCGTCGATCTGCCAGTCGTCGGTGAGACGGTCATTCACATCTTCGCGGATGCGGTCATCCGACCGACTGTAACCGCGCGGACCTTTGCCATAATGGCCGCGTTCCTGATCACGCCGCCGCCGGTGCTCCGCCTCCTCATCGCCAAACCATGAGGAAACCTCATCCGCCGCGCGGTCGAACCAGCTGCGGTCCTGTTCGCGGCCACGGCCATAGCCGGCTTCCCGCCGGCCGCCGGTCCAGCCTTCACCATAGCCGCGCCAGCC
>DATBMX010000334.1:0-10775 GCA_036554625.1 Aestuariivirgaceae bacterium | reverse complement strand
TCGCTCAGCTCGATGATGACTTGCCGTTCGGCAAGCTGCGCTTCGAGCTGCATGATGAATTTCTCCACCACCCGGCGAACGATCTCCGTCGGCAGGTGATCGAAGCCGATCATGGCATCGAGCCTGTTGCGGAACTCGGGCGAGAACATGCGATTGATGGCTTCGGCATCGTCGCCCTCGCGGGCGTTGCGCGTGAATCCGAAGGCAGCCTTGGCGAGATCCTGCGCGCCGGCATTGGTGGTCATGATGAGGATGGTGTTTCGGAACTCGACTGTCTTGCCGTTATGATCGGTAAGCTTCCCGTGGTCCATGATCTGAAGAAGGATATTGAATAGGTCGGGGTGAGCCTTTTCGATCTCATCCAGCAGGAGCACGCAATAGGGATTCTGATCGACGCCGTCGGTCAAGAGCCCGCCCTGATCGAAACCGACATACCCCGGTGGGGCGCCGATCAGCCGCGATACGGAATGGCGTTCCATATATTCCGACATGTCGAAGCGAAGCAGCTTGACGCCCAGCGTGTCGGCAAGCTGGCGAGCGACCTCGGTCTTGCCCACGCCTGTGGGGCCGGAGAAAAGATAGCAGCCGATGGGCTTCTCTGGCTCGCGCAGGCCAGCGCGGGCAAGCTTGATCGCGGCGGTCAGGGCTTCGATGGCACGATCCTGGCCGAAAACCACGCGCTTGAGACTGGCGGCGAGGTCTTTGAGCACCTCGGCGTCGTTCTTCGACACCGTCTTGGGCGGGATGCGCGCCATGGTAGCGACCGTCTCCTCGATTTCTTTCACGCCGATCACCGACTTGCGTTTGTTCTCGGACACCAGCATCTGTGACGCGCCTGACTCATCGATCACGTCGATGGCCTTGTCCGGCAGCTTGCGGTCGCTCATGTAGCGGGCCGAAAGATCGACCGCCGATTTGATGGCGTCCTCGGTGTAGCGAACTTTGTGGAATTCCTCATAGTAGGGCTTGAGCCCCTTGAGGATCTTCCACGCATCCTCGATGGATGGCTCGTTGACGTCGATTTTCTGGAAACGGCGGACGAGCGCCCTGTCCTTCTCGAAGTGCTGGCGATATTCCTTGTAGGTGGTGGAGCCGATGCAGCGCAGAACACCGCCGGCCAGCGCCGGCTTCAGCAGATTCGAAGCATCCATGGCGCCGCCGCTCGTGGCGCCGGCTCCGATGACGGTGTGAATCTCGTCGATGAACATGATCGCGCCGGGATAGCGCTCGATCTCCTTGATCACCGCCTTGATGCGCTCCTCGAAATCGCCGCGATAGCGGGTGCCTGCAAGCAGCGCGCCCATGTCGAGCTGGAAGATGGTGCAGTTCCTTAAGACCTCCGGCACCTCGCCCTTGATGATGCGGCGCGCCAGGCCTTCGGCAATGGCTGTCTTGCCGACGCCGGGGTCACCCACATAGAGCGGATTGTTCTTCTGGCGGCGGCAAAGAATCTGGATCGTGCGGTTGACTTCCAACTCGCGGCCGATCAGAGGATCGATCCTGCCGGACTCGGCCTTCTTGTTGAGATTGATGCAATACGCTTCGAGGGCGGATTCCCCCACCTTCTTGCCCTGGTCGCCCGGCCCCTCGTCGGAGGAATCCTCATCCACGCCGCGCACTGGGCGCGTCTCGGACGATCCGTGCCGTTTGGCAATGCCATGCGAAATGAAATTCACCGCGTCGTACCGTGTCATATCCTGCTCTTGCAGGAAGAAGGCGGCGTGGCTTTCGCGCTCGGCGAAAATCGCGACGAGAACATTGGCGCCCGTCACTTCTTCGCGTCCGGAAGACTGAACATGGATGACGGCGCGTTGGATAACGCGCTGAAAGCCGGCGGTAGGCTTGGAGCCTTCGCCTTCGTCGACGGTAAGGCTCGACAACTCGTGATCGATGTAATTCTCCAGATTGCGTCGTAACAGCTCCATATCGACGCTGCAGGCGCGCATGACGGCCGCGGCATCGCGATCGTCGATCAAGGCGAGAAGCAGATGTTCGAGCGTCGCATATTCGTGGTTTTTTTCGCTCGCTATGGACAGGGCACGGTGAAGAGCTTGTTCCAGGCTGCGGGAGAATGTGGGCACGGGCGCTCCTTATTCTTTTTCCATGGTGCATTGTAGCGGATGCTGATGCTGGCGCGCAAAGTCCATCACCTGGGTCACCTTCGTCTCCGCAACTTCGAAGGTGTATACACCACAGATGCCAATGCCCTTCTGATGGACATGGAGCATGATGCGGGTCGCTTCTTCTCGGCCCTTGTTGAAGAACCTCTCAAGAACGTGAACGACGAACTCCATCGGCGTGTAGTCGTCGTTGAGCAGCAAGACTTTATATAGGGACGGTTTCTTCGTTTTCGGAGACGTCCTGGTAATGACGCCTGTCTGCCCGTCGGTCCTGTTGCGATTTCTTTCGGCCATTCCGCTTGAACCCGCCTCCCTTCCGTGAGGGCACTGAGCCCGGCACCCAATGGTGCCGAGATAATTTAAGCGATTCAACTTCTAATGCGAGGGCGAGTTGCGCTAGGGCGGAAAGAAAAACGCCCGGCGCTGGTTGCGCCAGGCGTTGGCAATGAAAATAGAAACGCGACTTACTTCGAAGTCTTGCTGGTGAGTTGGCCAGTAACCTGCGCTACCTGCGCCTCGAAGGGCTTGTACGCCTCCTTGAGGGCAGCAGCATAAAGCTCATTGAACCGAGTCACCTGCGTGAGGAAGCTCTCGTAAGAGTCCCTGATGAAGCCCTGCTGCAGCTCCAGCGCCCTTTCGACAGACTTCGCTGTCATGACCTTCTCGATTGCCTGGGTGCCCTTCTCGAACGTCTTGCGCGAATAGTCTGCCGATTCGGCAGCAATATTCTGAAGACCTTTGGTCATGGCCGTAGCGGCAGCCACATAGGCCTCGAAACCTTCCTTGCTGAAGGATTGAAACTCCTCAACCGATTTAAACATTCTCTATCCTCTCCATCCTGGGATGGGCCGCCGGGAGGGGCCCCTTGGGAAGGCTATATATGCGCTGCACAAAACCCGTCAAGGGACTTTTTGCAGTGCAACATTGCCGCAGGGAGAGCCCGGTTTACCTTCTAGTAACCCTCCTTCAGCAGAATCGCGCTTCGAACGCGGCCAACCAAGGGCGCGGGGTCCTCACTCATCCTTCCTGCGTTGCGAGACCGCACCATGTTGTCATCGCTCTTAACCATGTTGTCTACACTGCCCACCTCACTGGAAGGGTCGCATCTCATGCAGGTCGGCATGTCGCCAAACGCTACGCTCCTCACCGCCATTGCGGCATTTTTGCTTCTCTTGACTAAAATCTGACAGCAGGGGAATAGAGGACATGACAGTCGACGCTTGTCCGAAGAAAATCCGCTTTCGGTCCTGCATGTTGAAGCGCGCTCACCACGTTCTCGTCGCTTTCGCGATCGGCCTCTGCGCGATCTCCGCCGCGCCGGTCCTCGCGGCGTCTGGCTTTTCCGCCATGACCGTGGACGCCCATACGGGCAAGGTTCTGTTCTCCCAGAATGCCGATGCTCCGCGCTATCCCGCTTCCCTGACGAAGGTGATGACGCTCTATATTCTTTTCGAGGAGCTCAAAGCCAAACGGTTTAAGCTCAACTCGCCGCTCAAATGCTCAGTTCACAGCGCCTCGCGGCCCCCCTCGAAACTTGGATTGCGCGCGGGCGAGTCAGTGACGGTGGAAGACGCCATCAAGGCTCTGGTCACGCGTTCGGCAAATGACGTAGCGGCAACGATCGCCGAGAACATATCGGGAAGCGAGAAGGCCTTTGCGCTGCGCATGACCAACACCGCCCGAATTCTTGGCATGTCGCGCACATCGTTCCGCAATGCTTCCGGGCTTCCCGATCCGCAGCAGGTGACGACGGCGCGCGACATGGCGACACTGGGCCTGCGCATCCAGCGGGATTTCCCGGAGTATTATCACTACTTCCGCATCACGAGCTTCACCTACAAGGGTAGGGTCGTGCGCACGCACAACCGGCTGATCGGTCGTTATGCCGGCACGGACGGAATCAAGACCGGTTACATCCGTGCGTCGGGCTACAATCTTACGGCGTCCGCGGCGCGCAAGGGAAAGCGGCTGCTTGGCGTCGTCATGGGCGGCAAGACAGGCGCGGCGCGCAACGCTTACATGATGAAAATGCTCGACAAATACTTCAGCAAGGCCAGCACTTCGCGGGTGAACACCATCGCCGCCGCGGCAGGAACGCCGCCAGGCTTGGCCGGAAGGAGCGAAACCGCCAGCATGGAGCCAGCCGAGAGCACGTCCTCGCCGCCGCGGCCGAAGTCGAAACCCAATGCGTCGCCAGGAGCGGTAGCCGTGGCGCAGAGCGACGCCAAGCTGGATGGCTCAAGTCCGGGCGAGCAAGCGGCGCCTCGGCCTCATGGACCGCACCACAGCAGCGCAGGCACCGACGAGCGGCCGACTGCTGAGGGGGACGAAAGAGCTTCCGGCAGTCCGCCGCTGGCCACGGACTCTCTTTTCAAGATCGCCGCCGCGGCGGCCGCGGAAGCGCCCGAAAGCATGAAGGCCGAGGCCAAGGCGGAAGTGGAAGCCAAGGCGGAAGCGGAAGCGATCATCAGGGCAAGGCCCGGCTGGCAGATTCAAATTGGCGCCTACCCCACCAAGGATGGCGCGATGCGGATCATCGAGAAAGCGCTGTCGATGGATCTGAACCCCCTCGCCGGGAAGACGGCATTTGCAATCCCCATCACGCGGGGATCGTCGACGCTTTATCGTGCGCGCTTCTCGGGCTTCGACCGGAGCACGGCGCGTGAGGCATGCAAGGAGCTGGAGAGAAAAGGTTTGAGCTGTCTGCCTCTGGCTCCCCAAGGTTAAATCTTGTGAGTGGCGTTGCGTAAGAGGCCCCGCTTCGGCGGGGCCTTTCTTCTGCGCAGAGAGAAGCTCACCTCACCAGAAGATCCTTTGCCTGATTGATCTTCGCCGCGAGATAATCGGAGCCGCCGTGGTCGGGGTGATATTGCTTCATCAAGCGTCTATGAGCGTCGCGAACGTCCTTCTCGCTGCAATTCGGCTTGAGGCCCAGCACCGCATAAGCCTCCTCGCGTGTCATCGCGGCGCCCGGCGGCGAGCCGTTGGCGCTTTTCCTTGTTCCGGTTCTCGCGCGCCAGTCGGCGTGGGTGCGATCGAGATAGGCTTCAAGAAGGCTCGCGCTCTGATCGCCGACCGACTGGCACTCGCGCATGAGCTCGATCAGCTGGTCAAGCGAAAGGGATCCGAGCCGGCTGCCCTTGAACCGCCCGGAAAGAATTTCGCCGTCCATGGCGCCCGTGTCATGGTCGAGCTCCATAGCGAGCATCTGCGTGCGCACGCTCGACTTCTGCCCTTCGCTGCGGCGACCCCAGTTGAACGAATTGGGTCCAAAGGAGAAATTTGGGATCGCCATGCCGAGTCCCAGCAGGAACAAAGGAGCGGCCGCCGCAGCAGCGCCCCGCAGCGCGAGAAACCCGGATGCGCCCATGAGCGCCACACCGCTTGCCTGGCGGATAAGTCTGGCGGTGACTGCGGGGTTGCCCTTTCCATAGCGACCCAGCACCCAGAAAAACAGCACCGCGGCGGCTAGAACGATGAGGATTTGCGGCATGGGCGACTACTTGAGCTGCTGCAGCAACAAGGTGGCGTTGCCCCCCTTGTCCTTCGCAAAATCCTGCAGCGCCTTGCGCCCGCCGGCCGCATACACGGCCACGGCCGAAAGGAGATCGCGCAGCTGATGGGCGGAGCCCTCGTCGAACCTGCAGAACGCCCCGCGCGTGAGCCTTGCAATCTCCTGGAAGGCACGCTCGGCGATTGCGTCCCTGCCCTCGAGGAACATGAACAGCGGCACGCCGACCAAGCCCACCTCTCCCGCCGCCTGGCAGATCTGGTCGATGTTCTCTTCGAACGCATCGCCGACATACACCACGGCATTGACCTTGGCCTTCGTCGCCTCCTGCCGGATATGAGCGAGGACTTTGCGGACCTGCGTGTAGCCGCCGCGGCAGCTTACCTTTGTCATGAGCTCCGCCAGCGCCGTCGGATCGCTCACCCATTTCGACGATCGGCATTCGCCGAAGCCGCGAAAATAGACGAGCTGCACGTCAAGGCCGCCGATCCGCGCGGTCTCGCGAAACATTTCGCTCTGCAGCTGGAGCGCGCGATCCCAGGTCGGCTGCCGGCTCATGGTCGCGTCCATCGCAAAAAGCAGCCGCCCGCGCGCACCGCCGGTCTGCGTCACGGCGCGCGATCTGACATCGGCCAAAAATGACTCGATCTCCTCCTGCCGCGACACCGCGGTGCCTTGCTCCGCCACGGGGACGGGCGCAGTCGAATTGGGCTTTCTGCTGGTCGGCATTCGAATTGTGCCTCGCTCTCTCCGCGAAGAGATAAGCCTCATCTTCCCAGATTATAAGGCCTGCGGCTCCCCGGGAGCCAGAGGCGCCGGCAGGCAAGAAGTTCTCCTGGCAAACGCCGGCTCAGGCTGCCGTAAGCGCCATGGCGATCATGCCGCGGGCGGCAGCCTCGCCGCTCCTGATGGCGGATTCGAACCAGCCCGGGGTTTCAGGCGCGAAATCGGCAGAGGCAAAGAACAGCTTGTCCTCCGCCTGCCACTCGCGGCTTTCGGCAATCCAGGGGGCCGAGGCGGGCAGCGCCAGCCATGTTCCACGCGAGAAGGGGTCCGCCACCCAATCGTGCCAATCCCATGCCAGGAGCCTTGCCTTGGGGAAGAAGCGCTTGAGCCCCTGCGCTACGGCTTCCTTGGAGGATGGATCGAAGCTTCCGTCCTGCAGGCCGAATCCGACGATCAGCGCATGGCCGTCGGCCGCCTCGCGCTCGACGAAGGCCCATTGAATGCCGCCCGTTCCCCCCGTTGCCAGCGTGCCAGGGTCAGCGCCTTCCGCCTTGATCCAGATCTTGAAGGAGCGTCCGCCATGGCGCTTGGCTGCGGCTTCGGCCTTGCGGCGGCTGAGAGCCGGAGCAAAACGGATCTGCGACAGTACGTTCAGCGGAACAGCGACCACTGCGAGCTTCGCCTCATAGGTCTCGCCATTGGCGCAGCTTGCGAGCACATGCTTGCGAAACTGCTGAATGCTTGTGACCTCGCGATTGAGGCGCAGCACGGCGCCGCTCGATTCGATCATGCGCCGAACGAGCTCGCTCGCGCCAAGCACGAAAGAATGTTTCAGCGCATGCATCATGCCCTCGGGCGAGCCGTCGCCATGAGCGCAGCTCGAAATGAATTCGCCGGCGGCTATCTCATTCGGATCGCCATTGCCCGAGATGCACCACCAAGCCAAAGCCTGGGCCCTGAGCGCGCGGCCGGCATTGATGCGATGCAGGTAGGACGTCATGCTGATATCGGCCAGCGCCGAGACAATGGGAGCGCCTTGGGCATAGGCCCTTGCATCGGCGATGATGCGATTGCGCGCTGTTTCATAGTCCTTCAACTCCGAAGGCGAGGCCGGCGCATCCTCGCGCAGACTAACCCCGTCGTGCCACCGCCTGGATTGGACTGGTGTCGCCGGGCGCAGAAGAAAGCCGCATTTGTCGGCATAGTGCCTGATGCGCTGGTGCCCTGGCGCGATCCAGGAGCCGCCAAATTCCATCATGTCGGCGATGTCTGCGAAACGCCGCGTGAAGGCGCGGCCGCCGGCCCGGTCTCGCGCTTCCAGCACGATCGACCTGAATCCTGCAAGCTGCAGCACCGATGCCGCGGCCGCACCGGCAAAGCCGGCGCCAACGATCAAGACATCGCAGCTCTCACTCGCCATGAATGTAGGCCCTATCCCCGCCCCTCCGAGTCCATCGACATCAGAGCCGCATTGCCGCCTGAGGCCGTGGTGTCGACCGACAAGACCCGCTCGGTCGCGAAACGGTAAAGATAATGGGGGCCGCCGGCCTTGGGACCTGTGCCCGACAGGCCCTCGCCGCCGAATGGCTGCGAGCCTACCACCGCGCCAACCTGGTTGCGATTGACATACATATTGCCAACTTTGATGCGCGCCTGCACCTCATCCACGGTCGATTCTATTCTGGTGTGAAGTCCGAGGGTGAGCCCATATCCCGTGCCATTGATTTGCTCGCACACCTCCCCTAGCCGGTCGTTGGCAAAACGAACGACGTGAAGGATCGGGCCGAAGACCTCTCGCCGCAGCAGGCTCAAATCCTCAAGCTCATAAGCGGCGGGGGCCACGTAAGTGCCATGAGCGAGGTCGCGCGAGAGCGGCAGATCGACAAGAGTCTTTGCCTGCTTGCTCATCTTCCGCTTATGGGCTTCAAGGCTTGTCCTCGCTTCCTCGTCGATGACCGGCCCCACGTCGGTGGCATAGTCGAGCGGATCGCCGAGCTGCAACTCGGCCATGGCGCCCTTGAGCATGGGCAACAGCCGTCCGGCAACATCCTCTTGCACGAAAAGAAGGCGTGCTGCGGAACATCTTTGGCCGGCACTGTCGAAGGCGGAGGATAAGACGTCCCGCACCGCCTGTTCCGGCAGCGCCGAAGAGTCGACGATCATGGCATTGAGGCCGCCTGTCTCGGCGACAAACGGAATGATCGCTCCTTCGCGGGAAGCCAGGGCCTGATTTATGAGCGCCGCCGTCTCGTTCGAGCCGGTGAAAGCGACCCCGGAAAGACGCGCATCGGCGAGGATGGAGCTGCCAATTCGCGCGCCGTCGCCCGGCAGGAAATGAAGAACATCCTGGGGGACGCCGGCGCGGTGCAGAAGTTTCACGGCCTCGCAGCCGATGAGGGGCGTCTGCTCGGCCGGCTTGGCCAAGACGGCATTGCCAGCCGCCAAGGCAGCAGCGATCTGGCCGGTGAAGATCGCTAGCGGAAAGTTCCACGGCGAGATGGCGGCGAAGACTCCGCGGCTGTGAAGCGACAGCGTGTTGCGCTCGCCTGTGGGACCAGGCAGCAGCAGAGGCTCGGAAAAACGATCGCGCGCCTGCATGGCATAGTAGCGCAAGAAATCGACGGCCTCGCGCAGATCGGCCTGGGCATTGTCGAGCGTCTTCCCCGCCTCGCGGATCAGAAGCGCCATCAGCAGAGGCCGATTCCGCTCATAGAGATCGGCAGCTTTCTCTAGAATTGCCGCGCGTTCAGGACCTGCGCGCCTGTCCCAATCGGGAGACGCTGAAGTGGCGGCTGCGACCGCTTGTTCGATCTCTTTCTCAGCCGCCTCCGAAATCTCTCCGATGACATGCCGGCGATCGTGGGGCGACCTGACCGGCATGGGCGCCCTGCCGTTCAAGGCGCGGCCGTTCACGAGAGGAGCAGCGGAAAATTTGCGTTCCTCGAGAATGGCGGCGATTTCTTCCCTTAAGTTCTTGCGCGCACCGGCATCCCAGAGCGGCAGCCCGGCTGAATTCCGCCGCGGCGCGAAAATATCGCGCGGCAGATCTATGCGAGGGTGGGGAACGGATTTGAGCGCCCTGACCTCGTCGACCGGATCCGCCACGATGTCCTCGACCGGCGCTGCGTCATCCGCCAGCCGATTGACGAAGGACGTATTGGCTCCGTTCTCGAGCAGCCGGCGCACGAGATAGGCCAGGAGATCTTCGTGACTGCCGACCGGCGCGTAAATCCTGGCTGGCTGATTCAGTCCCTCACGGCCGATGACATTGGCATAGAGCTGTTGGCCCATGCCATGCAGCCTTTGAAACTCGAAGCGCTTGTCATTGCCGGCCATGACGAACACCGACGCCAGCGTATGAGCATTGTGCGTTGCAAATTGCGGATAGAGGACGTCGCGATGGGCCAGCATGTACTTGGCGCAAGCGAGATAGGACACATCGGTCGACATCTTTCGAGTGAAGACCGGATAGGCCTCGAATCCGCCTTCCTGCGCACGCTTGATTTCTGTATCCCAATAGGCGCCCTTGACAAGACGCACGGGCACAACGCGGCCGGTCTCGCGCCCGAGAGCGGCGAGCCACTCGAGAACCGGAAAGGCGCGCCTGCCATAGGCCTGAACCGCCAATCCCAGGCCAGTCCAGCCGGCAAGGCTCGGCTCGAAAGCAAGGCGCGCGAAGAGCTCAAGGGAAAGTTCGAGCCGGTGAGCTTCCTCGGCGTCGATGGTCAAGCCGAGGCGCCGTGACTTGGCCTGCTCGGCGAGTTTCAGGACGCGGGCCAGAAGCTCGCTTAGAACGCGTCCCCTCGCCTTCTCCTCATAGCGCGGGTGGAGGGCCGAGAGCTTGAGTGAAATGGAAGGCTTGGCGAAGATGTCCTGCGAATTGCCGCCGTTCGCCGCCCTTGCCACAGCCTCGATCGATGTCTCGTAAGCGCCGAAATAGCGGTCTGCGTCGGGCATCGTCATGGCGGCCTCGCCGAGCATGTCATAGGAGAAGCGGTAACCCTGCTCCTCCAGGGGCCGCGCGATCTTGAGCGCTTCGGAAATGGTGCGCCCGAGCACGAACTGCTTGCCCATGATGCGCATGGCCTGGCGCATCGCCTGGCGGATCACGGGCTCGCCCGAACGTTTCATCAGCGTGGCGAGATAGCCGGTGATGTCTTCTTTGGTCTGACGGCCGAGCTCGACGAAACGGCCGGTCAGCATCAGGCCCCAGGCCGAGGCATTGACGAACAGCGACTCAGAATGTCCAACGTGCTTCTGCCAATCCTTGCCGCCGAGCTTGTCGGCGATCAATTTGTCTGCTGTGTCGGCATCGGGGATGCGCAACAGGGCTTCAGCCAGGCACATGAGCACCACGCCCTCCTCCGAGGAAAGAGAGTACTCATGCATGAACGCGTCGATGCCGCCCTGCACGGAGC
>DATBMX010000261.1:0-4763 GCA_036554625.1 Aestuariivirgaceae bacterium | reverse complement strand
AGGCTCGACATAGGACTCCTGCTTGACGAGAACGGCGCGGTCGGCGCCCATTGCGAGCGCCGTGCGCAGGGTTTCCTGCGCCTGGGCGGGGCCGATCGAAACCGCCACCACCTCGTTCGCCTTGCCCGCCTCGCGCAAGCGAATGGCCTCTTCGACGGCGATCTCGTCAAAAGGGTTCATCGACATTTTGACATTAGCGAGCTCGACGCCCGAGCCGTCGGCCTTGACCCTGATCTTGACGTTGAAATCGACGACGCGCTTGACGGCAACCAGAATTTTCATGCCACTCCCTGGGCAGGGGACCGGCCCCCGCAATTCGGGCGCGACCCTAGTGGAGGAGGGCCAAGTCCGTCAATGTCGGGACCAAGCTCCGCAAGACGGTTGCGACGGAGCGTCACGGGGCGGGGCGCAGCGAGAGCTTCGAACGCAAGAGGAGCGTCAAGACAAAGCCCGTGGCGAATCCGCCGATATGGGCCCACCAGGCGACCATGATCTGCTCCGTTGGGGCGAGAAAGACCATGAGGAACTGCAGGGCGAGCCAGCCGCCGAGAACATAGACCGCAGGCACCCGCACGGGCAGACGCATGAACAGAAGGATCCAGACACGGGCGCGCGGGTAGAGCAGCATGTAGGCCGCCATGACGCCGCCCACAGCGCCCGATGCGCCGACCAGCGGCGCGTCCGAGGTCGGCTCGATCAATGCATGAATGAGCGCCGCGCCGATGCCGCAGGTCAGATAGAAGAGAAGAAAGGTCAGCCTGCCGAAAGCATCCTCGACATTGTCGGCGAAGACCCACAGAAAAATCATGTTGGAGAGGAGATGCAGCCAGCCGCCGTGAAGAAACTGGTAGGTAAGGATGGTCAGCGACTCGGGAATGGGCGTCGGGCCCTCGGGAACAGCATAATCGACGAGTTCCGCCGGGATCACGCCGTAGAAAAAGAGCGCAGCGAACTCGGCATCGCCGCCGACGACATAGTGTGTAAAGAGGAAGGCCAGAACATTGGCCACAATGAGGGCGCCCGTCATCCACTGGAAGCGGATGATGCGCAGGGGCGTGTCGTCATGCAGAGGGATGAACATCGCCACTAGCTGTCGCGGGTGGAGCCCGGCGACCATAGCACATCGCCGCCTCCTTGCGCATTGACCCAGCGGCTTGCGACGAAAAGGTGATCGGACAGCCTGTTCATATAGGCCAGCACCTCGGGCGTCACGTGTTCGCCGCTCCTATTGAGGAGAGCGACGATGAGGCGCTCGGCCCGCCGGCAGACGGTGCGGCTCAGATGCAGATAGGCTGCGGCGGGATGGCCTCCCGGCAGCACGAAGGATCGCAAAGGCGCAAGTTCGCCGTTGAGGGCGTCGATCTCGCGCTCGAGACGGGCAATCTGAGACCCCAGGATCCGCAGGGCGGGCTTGGCTTGCGTGCCGTCATCCTGGGGCAGGCAGAGATCGGCGCCGACATCGAAGAGCTCGTTCTGAATGCGGGCGAGCATGGCGTCGAGCGCGGGGAATTCGGCGGTGTGGAGGCGGGCAATTCCCAGAACGGCATTGGCTTCGTCAACGGTGCCATAGGCCTCGATGCGCAAGTCGTTCTTGGCGAGGCGCTTGCCCGAGCCGAGCGCCGTCGTGCCCTCATCGCCGGTGCGGGTGTAGATGCGATTCAATACGACCATCAGTTCATTGTCCTACAAATCGCTTGAGCGGAACAGTCAGTCGTCGCGCAGGTAGGAGGAGGGCTTGGCGCCCAGGGCTCTCCAGGCGGTGGCCAATCCCGCAGCGACAGTCAGGCCCATGGAGAGAAGGGCGGCGGCAAGGGCGGTGGGCAGGGAAAAGGCGAAGGGGATCTCGAGCACGAAACGCGCCACGGCGAAGGCGGCGAGAGCGCCCATGACGATGGCGAAGAGCGAGGTGACGAGGCCGGCTATGGCGAATTCGAGGGCGAAGACGGAGACCAGCTGACGCCGTGTCGCGCCGTAGGTCTTGAGGACCACGGCGTCGTAAGTGCGGGCGGAAAGGCTCGTCGCCAGGGCGCCGGCGAGAACCAACAGACCGGTGAAGATGGTGAGACCGCTGACGCCGCGTATGGCGAGGAGAAGGTCTTCGAGGAGGGCGCTCACGGCGTCAAGCGCGTCGCTGACGCGAATTGCGGTGACGGTCGGAAAGGCCGCGATGATGCGGTTGAGAAAAGCCGCCTCGCGCTCAGGCGCAAGGCTCACGGTGATCAGAGTGGAATGAGGCGCAGCCGAAAGAGCGTTGGGCGAGAACACCATGACGAAATTCATGCCGAGGGAGCGCCAGTCGACCTCGCGGAGATTGGCGACCTCAGCGGTGAGCTCGCGGCCGAGCACATTGACGCTCACGACATCGCCTATGCCGAGGCCGATGGCTTGCGCCACGTCGGCGGTGAAAGAGACGAGCGGCGGGCCGGAATAATCCTCGGGCCACCAGCCGCCCTTCACGAGGCGCGAGCCTTCCGGCAGCCGCGTCGAATAGGTGAGGCCGCGATCGCCGCGCAGGGCCCAGGCGCCCTCCGGCGCCGCCTTGACGCTTTCGGCGGCTTCGCCCTTCACCTTGGTGATGCGGCCGCGCAGCATGGGGGCCGAGACAATTGCATCGACGCTTTTTTCCTGCTGGACGGCACGCAGGAACTTCGCCGTCTCCGCCTTGTCGACATCAAGGAAGAAAAAGGAAGGGGCGGTGGAGGCGAGGCTCGAGCGAATTTCGCGCGTGAGCGAACGATCGATCAGCGACAAGGTAACAAAAAGGGTGAGGCCCAAGCCGAGGGAGAGGACGACGGAGGGCAAGGCCGTTCCGGCGCGATAAAGATTCGCGACGGCGAAGCGCAGGAGGGCATTGGCCGGCTTTGCCATGCGCTCAGCGATGCTGACGAGGCCGCGGCCCAAACCGAAGAGAAGAACGAAGCTTGCCGCAAGCCCCAAGATATACCACAGCACCATCCAGTCGGGGTCGAGCTCGAGAAAGGTCAAGGCGACAAGAGCAACGGCGCCCACGGAGAGCATCACGATTTCCGGCAATCCCGGCCAGAGGAAAAGCGGCTTGCCGGGTCGGCGGATGAGATCGAGAGGGCCGATGGCCTTGGCCTGGGCGAGCGGCCAGACGGAGAACACGAGAGCGGTCAGCAGACCAAACACGGCGGCGACAGCGAGAGGTGCGGGATAAACAGCAAGATGAAGCGGCAAGGGAATGACCCGGCCGAAGAGCCAATCGATGAGGAAAGGCAAGATGGCTCCGAGCGCCAGGCCCAAGATCACAGCGCCCAGGGCCACCAGCATGACTTCCCAAAGATAGGTGGCAAAAACGGTGCGCGGCGGCGCGCCGGCGAGCCGCAGGGTCGCTATGTGCCGGCGGCGGCGGTCGATGAAGGTTTTCACCGCATTGGCGATTCCGACGCCGCCGATGACGAGGGTGGTGAGGGCGACGAGAGAGAGAAAAAAGGTGAGGCGGTCGAGATAGCGGCTGACGCCGGGGGCCGCCTCATTGCGCGTGCGAATGCGCCAGCCGGCATCGGGAAAGTCCTTCCTGATCGCCTCGACGGCCCGGCGATAGGCAGCTGGGTCGTTGAGTTTCACCCGGTAGCGCCAGGTGACAAGACTGCCCGGCTTGACAAGGCCCGTGGCGGCCAGGCCTTCGTGAGTCATGATCACGCGGGGGCCGAAGGCGAGGCCGTCCGACAGCCGATCGGGCTCGTGGCGAATGCTGGCGTGCAGATCGAACTTCGCTTCGCCGATCGTCAGAGGCGCTCCTGGCGAAAGGCCAAGCCGCTCAAGGAGCAAGGGCTCGGCGATGACGCCATGGGCATCATCGCGCGAAGCGATCGCGGCCGTCAGGCTGCCGCCGGTCGCGAGGTCGACCGCGCCGTAAAGCGGATAGGCGGCGTCCACCGCCTTGACCTCGATGAGGGCGTATTTTCCCTGATGGCTCGCCATGGCGCGCAGGCTTGCCACCTCGCTGATCTCTCCTAGACGCGCGAGCGCTTCTCGCTCGGCGGGCGCCAGCTTGCGCTGGACGAGAGCGAGTTCGATGTCGCCGCCGAGGAGCGGCTGTCCTTCGCGCGCAAGCCCTTCGCGCACGGCGGCGGAAAGCGAGCCGATGCAGGCGATGGCCGTGACGCCCAGGATCACGCATATGACGAGGACATAAAGGCCGGAGAGTCCCGATCGCAGGTCGCGCAAGGCAAATGACAGGGCAAGAGGGCGATTCAAGACGCCGCTCCCGTCAGCAGCCCGTCGCGCATCTCGACGATGCGGCCGCAGCGCCGGGCGAGCGCTGGATCATGGGTGACGAGCAGCAAGGTGGTGCCGTGACTGCCGCGCATGTCGAAGAGGAGCTCAATGATGTCCTCGCCCGTCTCCTGATCCAGATTGCCGGTCGGCTCATCGGCGAGAATGAGGCGCGCGTCGCCTGCGAGCGCGCGGGCAATGGCGACGCGCTGCTGCTCGCCGCCCGACAATTCACCCGGATAGTGCAGGAGGCGGTTGGACAGGCCGACGCCGCCGAGCTTCTCACGAGCGAGGGCAAAGGCGTTGTCGACGCCCTTGAGCTCGAGAGGAATGGCGACGTTCTCGAGGGCGGTCATGGTGGGAATCAGATGGAAGGACTGAAAGATGATGCCGACATTGTCGCGCCGGAACTCGGTCAGGGCATCTTCGCTCATGGCGGATAGCTCGTGACCCCCCACCACCACCCTGCCCGAGGTCGCGCGCTCGAGGCCGCCCAAGACAAGAAGGAGGGTCGTCTTGCCAGA
>DATBMX010000237.1:0-2243 GCA_036554625.1 Aestuariivirgaceae bacterium | reverse complement strand
GCGGCAGATCGTGAAGCACGCCTGTGTGAATTGGCGGCAAGACTGCTTTTCACGCTGGAGAATCAGGGTTCGCGGTTTGCGCTTTACAGAGATGTCGATGTGCCGAAACCTGTTCGGCACGACCGGCTCACTCTGGATGAGGTGGAAGACGTCCTCAATACCTGGAAGCTGCGTGGCCCGCACGGCGGCTGATGCCGCCAACCTCAGTCGAGGGATTTAACCACCAGCAGCCGGCGGCCCACATGGCATGAGGGGTGTGCGCCGGAAGCGCCAACCCTAATGGCCACTGGAGCATGCTGCTCGAAGCCGAGCCGAGCTTCCCGGCCATAACATCGAGCCCGACGCGGTGTACGTCCGCACGAGGAAAGTCAGTGGCAATAGGGGCCCATCGGTACCCCACGACTGTCGTAGACAAACGTGTCGTGCCAGCAGGTGCGGGCCCAACCCGTATTGCGGCCGTCGAGCGAAAGCGAAGTCGAAGGCGGCGCTGGGCGATATTGCTTTTGCTTCTTGGCGCGTGCATCGGCGGGTACGGAAAATGCAGTCGCCAAGATGGCCGCAGCGGCGACGACACCGAGAGCTTTGTGGAGCATGGGAGTCGGTCCTTGTGAAGATACCCTTCGCCTGGTGAGATAGGCTGCCATTTTACCGATGCAAGCGCCCTGGCGCGGGGCTTTTCACCGAGGAGAGCTCAGATTGCGGTAAAGGCCAGCTCGGAGCATCGAAACAAATTTGCTGAAAGTGATCTCGTGTATTGATCGACCTTAATGGGATAAGTAGATTGACCCCCACTTTTTCAGGAGGAGATGATGGCCAAGGCCAGCCTTGCTTCGATGTCGATTGATGCGCTTCTTTCTCTGCGTGACGATATTGGGAGCGTTCTCGCCCGCAGAGCCAATGAGTTGAAGGATCAGCTTTCTCGGATCGGCGAGCACGTCAGCGCGGGAACGAGACGCCGCTTTTCTGCGATGCGCGGCCGCAGGGTGGCTCCGAAATATCGCAATCCGAGGACGGGAGAAACCTGGAGCGGGCGAGGCGCCATGGCGGGCTGGCTCAGCCGAGCGATCGAAACGGGCGCGTCTCTCAAGGATTTCGCGATCGAGAAATCAGCGGGAGAGAAATCATCATCCAAGACGAAGAAGTTGAGAAGTAACAGAAAGGCGGCCAACAAGAAGACGGGCAAGATGAGGTCTGCCAAGAAAAAGATGGCCAGGAAAAGGGGAGGGCGGAGGAAGACGGCCAAGAAGTAGAAGAGAGCGGCCAAAAAGAGGCTATCCAGGAGGCCCGCCAACCGGCTGGCGGCCACGCAGGGCACGGTCTGAAGGGCACTAAGCAAGGAGCGCGCCGGATCGCCCCGGTGAAGCCCTGCTATTGCCAACAAATTGCGCCGTCGCCGACATACGCGAAAGGAGGACCGTTCACGCGACATGTCAGGAGGACGCGATGACGAGAGCAGGTCGGTTACGCGTGCTTGCCGGATTGACCGCCATCACTGCAACGATGGCTGCGGACGCCTCCGCACAGACCTGCCCGGAATGGCTCAGGTGGATGTGTCCCGACAATGCCTCCTCGAACGAGCCGGCGAGGAAAGGCGCCCGGACTGGAAAACCGCACGCGCAAACCAAGGCGCGAGCGCCGGAGGTGGCCCGACGCTCAGCCACCCCTGCTCGCGCCACCACCAGCAGCGGTCCGTCCAACAATCGGCACCAGCTGCAGGGAGAGCGGCAAGGAACACCGCTCGAACCTGAGATCGACGATCAGCAAAGAGAAGAGCTGTTTCAGCAATTTCTCGAGTGGGAAAGACAAACACGCCTGAATGGCGGGACCGATCGGCGACGCTAAGTCGACGGCGAAATCTACGAATCGTCCATAATGTGATGGCTATCACATCGGCCAGTGCCGGCTCCGGGCATACTGCGGGAGATTGTCCAGAAAAATCATGATGTTGCACTAAGCAGGGGTCGGTCGCGGACCGTGCATGAGCGTCGGTCGCGGACCGCGAATAGTCTCCGGGGATGAACCCTCGATGATCACTGTTCCCGAATTGGCTGCAGAGGCATTGGGGTCGTTTCTTGCCTCGGATATGAAACGCAGATTCGGCTCTTCGCACGCGGGGCTGACGGAGCTCATTCCGGCGGTCGCGCAGCTCGCGCTCGAGGGGATCGGCAACAGCGACGCGCTCTACCACAATGTCGAGCATACGATGCTCGTGACCCTTGCCGGCCATGAAATCATGAAGGGGC
>DATBMX010000230.1:0-3508 GCA_036554625.1 Aestuariivirgaceae bacterium | reverse complement strand
CCCCCTTCCGCCTTGACGGCGCGCAGCGCGGCTGCCGATTTCGGCTTCAGATATCCCGACGGTCGATCGAACGCGAGCAGTGACACTTTCTCAACGGTGGCGCAAGCCGCGTTGACCTAGACCCAACGGAAAACGGCAAATGCGTAAATGAGCGCGATGATGAGCGCCCCCCACAGGGGCGTGCCCATGAGGCCAAGCCAGGCCAGAAAAATGAAGGCGCTGCCGAGAAGCGAGATGAACAACCGGTCGCCGCGCGTCGTGTCGAGACCGAGAACCCCATACCGCGGATTTCCCCCGGGCGAGTACCGTTCCCACACCGACATGCCTGCCAGCGTGAGGAAGATGAAGGCGAAGAACAAAGCGGTGGGCCATGTCCAGGCCATCCACGATAAGGGAGCGGCAGCTTCCATTGTCTTCCCCTAGACCCGCCCCAGCGCGAAGCCCTTGGCGATGTAGTTGCGCACGAAATAGATGACGAAGGCGCCGGGCACGATGGTGAGCACTCCCGCCGCCGCGAGCAACCCCAGCTCATAGCCGGACGTGCTTGCGGTTCGCGTCATCGTGGCGGCAATGGGCTTGGCCTCGACCGAGGTTAGGGTCTTCGCCAGCAGGAGCTCGACCCAGGAGAACATGAAGCAGAAGAAGCATGCGACTCCGATGCCGGCGGCGATCGTCGGCACGAAGATCTTGACGAAGAATCCCCAGAAGGAATAACCGTCGACATAGGCCGTCTCGTCGAGTTCCTTGGGTACGCCCGACATGAAGCCCTCGAGAATCCACACCGCCAGCGGCACGTTGAACAGCGTATGTGCCAGCGCCACGGCGATATGCGTATCGAACAGCCCGACGGCCGAGTAGAGCTGCAGGAAAGGCAAGGCGAAGACGGCGGGCGGCGCCATCCGGTTCGACAGCAGCCAGAAGAACAGATGCTTGTCGCCCATGAACCTGTAGCGCGAAAATGCATAGGCCGCCGGCAGCGCCACCAGCACCGACAGCACCGTGTTGATCACCACATAGATCAGCGAGTTGATGTAGCCCCAATACCATGTCGGGTCGGTGAAAATCTCGCGGTAGTTCTCCAGCGTGAAGTTTCTAGGCCATAGGGTGAAGGCGCCGAGGATCTCATTCGTCGTTTTGAACGACATGTTGAGAAGCCAATAGATCGGCAGCAGCAGGAATAGAATGTAGATGGCGGGCAGGAGAAATTTGAGACGCATCACCGTTCCTCCTTCCTCATCATCAACGTATAGAACAGCCAGCTCATGAAAAGAATGATCAGGAAATAAACGATGGACATGGCGGCGGCGGGTCCCAGATCGAATTGACCGAGCGCCATCTTCACGAGATCGATCGACAGAAACGTCGTCGCGTTGCCGGGACCCCCGCCGGTGAGCACCACCACCTCGGTGTAGATCATGAAGGAATCCATGAAGCGCAGCAGGATGGCGATGGTGAGCACATGCTTGAGCCTGGGCAGCTGAATGTATCGGAACACCGCCCATGGCCGCGCTCCGTCGATTTTCGCCGCCTGATAATAGGCGTCGGGGATCGCCACCAGACCGGCATAGCAAAGCAGCGCAACGAGCGAAGTCCAATGCCACACGTCCATGAGCACGACCGTGAACCATGCTCCGAGTGGTTGGCGTGTATAGTTATAGTGAATGCCTAGTCCGTTTATGAGCTTGCCGAGGAAGCCGAGTTCGGGCAGGGCGAAGATGTTCCACATTGCGCCGACCACATTCCACGGGATGAGCAGCGGCAGCGCCATCAGCACAAGGCAGACGGACACCCACGCGCCGCGCCGTGGCATGGCAAGCGCGATGGCAAGTCCCAGCGGCACCTCTATGGCAAGCACGATCGCGGTGAACAGGAGCTGGCGCAGGAGCGCCGCATGAAACCGGTCGGAATGCAGCACCTGCTCGAACCATTGCATGCCGGCCCAGAAGAACACATTGTCGCCGAAGCTCTCCTGCACCGAGAAATTGACCACGGTCATCAAGGGAATGATGGCGTTGAAGGCGACGAGCGCCACAACCGGCAGAACGAACAGCCAAGCCTTGTGATTGACGGTCTTGGTCACCGGCCCCTCACCCGATCATCCATCCGTTTTCATAGACCTGCGTGTGCTCCGGATCGAATTTCACATGCGCCCGGCCTTCCGGTATCGCCTGCCCTTCCGGCACCAGGAGCTTGATGGCGCGCCCGTCGTGGCGGGTCTCGACGATGCGGAACCGCCCCGCATCGGCAATCTTGGTGATCTCGACTGGCACGCCTTCCGCAGCGAAGCTCACGAATTCCGGCCTGACCCCGAGTTCCAGCCCCGTGCCGTCCTTGGGAAGAGCGGTCAGCGTCTTCACCGCCCGGCCCGCCACATAGGCCTTGTCGGCTTTCACCTCGCAGGGCAGGAGATTCATTCCCGGTGAACCGATGAAATGGCCGACGAATGTGTGACGCGGGCGCTCGAACAATTCGATGGGCGTGCCGATCTGCACGATTTCTCCGTCCTTCATCACCACCACCCGATCGGCGAAGGTCAACGCCTCCGTCTGGTCGTGGGTGACATAGATCATGGTCCGCCGGATGCGGTGGTGCAGCTCCTTGAGCTTCGAGCGCAGCTGCCATTTCAGATGCGGATCGATCACCGTCAGCGGCTCGTCGAACATGATGACATTGACGTCAGTGCGCACGAGGCCCCGGCCGAGCGAGATCTTTTGTTTTCCGTCCGCCGTCAGCCCAGACGCTCGGCGCGACAGCACGCCGTCAAGCTCAAGCATTCTGGCGACTTCGCGTACCCGCTGGTCCACCTGCTGCGCCTCCATGCCCCGGTTGCGCAGCGGAAAGGCGAGATTGTCGTAGATTGTCATCGTGTCGTAGATGACCGGGAATTGAAACACCTGGGCGATGTTCCGCTGCTCGGGCGTCGTCTCCGTCGCGTCCGCCCCGTCGAAATAGATGCGGCCTTCAGTCGGCTTTAGGAGACCGGAGATAAGGTTGAGCAGGGTTGTCTTGCCGCATCCCGAAGGCCCCAGCAGCGCATAAGCGCCCCCGTCCTCGCATTCGAGCGTGATCTTCTTGAGCGCCCACTCCTCATCTCGCGTCGGATTGGCAAAGTAACTGTGCCTGACGTTGTCGACCCGTATCGTCGCCATTACCCACCCCCGCCCGTGAAGCGATGCGACCTGTCGAAGAAGAACGCCCGGTCGATGTCGACATAAAGCTTCGCCACGGAACCCACGTCGAACGGATGCACGCCATGCGATTGCGAGACCCAGGTCTGGCCCCTCATGTCGAAATGGATGACGCTTTCCGAGCCCGATATTTCGGTGACCAGCACGCGGCCGCTGATCGTGGCGCCGATCTTGCCGTTTGCTGCCGGCGTGATGTGATGCGGGCGGATGCCGATGATGTAGCGCCCGTCCGGGAGATTGCGGCCGCCCCGACCCGCCGGCCATTGCACGGAATCGGACAACGCGATGACGTCGCCTTTCTTCTCCACTTCCGCCGTGTT
>DATBMX010000207.1:0-5120 GCA_036554625.1 Aestuariivirgaceae bacterium | reverse complement strand
GGCTCGCGCCCGCCATTGGCAATAAGGGCTTTGAGGCGCTCCTTGTCAAATTGGCGGTTAAGCTCGCCCGCGACTCTCTCCGCCTCCAGCGCGAGGTCGTCGCCGCAGGCCGCAGGCTCGGCCCGGCGCCAGTCGGCGAGGTAATCATCCGTGCCCTGCGCTCCGCTGCGCATGGCCGCCATGTCGATGGCTTCCTGGAAGCGGTCCGGCAGCATGCGCTTCTCCTGCGACCGCCCGGCCTTGGCGATCACCTGGGAGGGGATGTCACGCCAATAGACGATGGTGATTTGACCCATGTGCCTTGTGCTTTGACGGTGAGCCCGCCTCTTATCCGCCGGCACGACTGCTGTCACCTGCTTTTCCCCGACTTGTGCGCCGGCAAAAGCGACAGAGGGCCTAATAACTTACCGTCACGGTTATCGTATTGCTATAGGCCCCGGCCTGAGGTGCGACCAGCTGTGCCGGCACCCGGCCATAAACCGTATGGTTTACGGCCGATCCCGTGCCCGTTCCATCGACATCGTCGCTGGCGGAATTGCCCCAGTTCTGGCCGCGAACGGGATCTGAAAACAGCCTGTAGGGAACGGTGGCGGCAGAGCTTCCATGCTTCATGAGCCTCATCGTCGTCGTGCTGCCCGGCGTGGTGCCCTGGTTGAGGCTGAGGCTATAGGCCTGACCCAGCGCGCAGGTGACGCTCACCATGCTCGTTGCATCGATATCGCTGCTCAAGAGCGAATCGCTGCCGAAATTGAGGTCGCTCGCCGTGACGAAGCAGCTCGGCGCCACATTGGCGGAGACGGTGAAGGGCGCGCTGGTGGTCTGGAAACTGGCCAGTGAGTTGCATGCAAGACAGCAGTTCCGATAGGCGAGCACGAAGCGGCTCTGGCTGTTTGTCGTCGCTGTGAACGACGAGCTGTAGCTCCCGAGAGCCATCGTCGTTTGGCCGGCAAACACGCGCCCGAAGGCCGTTATCGTTCCGCTGTAGTTTCCCGAAGCGTCAGCGAAGGGACTCTGAGCGAGCGCCAGGTTCTTCGAGCCCCAGGCGGAGCTGCTGCAATAGGTGTTGCCGGCGGTGCCGCGCGCGCCCCACACCTGTGTAAGGCCGCCATCCTGATAGATGTTGTACTGGAGGCCTGAGGAATTGTTCATGGTGCGCGGATGGGCATCTGAAGCATCCATGCCCCCGCTCCCCTCGCACAGGTGCAGGCAAAGGCGAAGCTGCCCGTTAAGATTTGCCCCCGTGCAGTTGATCGAAACCGTGCCGGTAATATCCACGTTCTGATTGAGAGCGACTTCGACATTGCCGAAATTCATGTCGGTCATCGTCGCCGTGCATGTCTGGGCCGCGGCGCCGGCGGCGAATGACAGCACGGCCGCAGCCATGACAGCGATTGCAAGGTACAGATCCCGGCTCATCGGCAGGAGACCCCATCGATGAACACCTGCACGCCGGCCTGCGGTGCATAGGCAAAGCTTGCCCGGCATGTGCCCTCCGCATGTTCCACGACAGCGGAATTCGCAGATTCGAGCCCCGTGAGATATGCCTGCCCGTCATATCCGACGATGAACGTCTCGCTATTTCCATTGAGCGTGACCGCGCTCCCGGGCGGCACGAAAGAGCCGTCGCCGAACTGGAGGACGACCATCGCCGCATTGACTCTTGTCGCGACATTGAGCTTGACCACGCTCCCGCCGTTGCGCGCCACCACCGCATGCGTTTCCGTCTGCAGCACCTCCGCATCGATCGGCAAATCGCCGGTCTCGATCTCGATCTTGTTCTGGTGATAGGGCACGACATCAGCGATGAGAATCTTGCCGTTCTTGCCCGTCTTGCCGACCGGCCGGTTCTGGCTGAGGACCGGAACGCCGGCATGACCGGCATCCACGATGGCGAAAGCTTCGCCGATGCGCCGGGCAAGAAACACATCGCCATCGGCCATCACCAGCGATCCTGTGGCGGTGAGATTGCCGCTCGCCGCACCTTCGGCGGCGTGGACGACGGCCATGACATCATTGTGACTGGTGACATGATTGGCTGAAGCCGACGCTCGGCGGTGCTCGCCGTCGGTATAGTTGACGCGCCAGCCGAAACTCCCCGGCACATTCTTGCTTGAGCGTGTCATGCTGAGCTTTCCATGGGTGCGCGGCATGCTGATGTCGACCAGCACAGGCGAAACCCCGAGCGTCGCCGAACTCGCAGGAAGGCTGGCGAGGGCCGCGAGCGACAGGATATGACTGCGAATGCCCATCATCCGTCCGCCTCAAAAAGTAGCAGTAATGGTCACTGTGTCGCTGTAGACGCCGGGTGGCGGCGTCGCCTGGTTCGGAACCTGTCCGTAGATCGTCAGCGTTTCCTGCACGCCGGTGCCGGTGTGCGTCACCGTCGAGCTGCCGCCTGTTCCATCGCCCCAGATAAACGCGAGATTGGATGCGGTGTAGAGGCTGTAACTCGCGACGTTCGCGCCATTCTCCATGGTGCGCGTGGTGATCGTGCCTGAACTGCCGCTGCCGCCGTTGAGGGAAATGGTTCCGCTGGTCCCGCTGGAGCAGCGAATCTGAAATTGCACCTGCGCTGTAATTGCCGTGTCGAGAAAGCTCGCCGTACCGAAGTCCAGATCATTGGGTGAGGTCACCTCGCAGCCGGCCTGGATGTTAAGGGTGACGTCGAACGTGTCGGTGTCTGTCCCGGCCGATGCCGATGACACGCAGAAGAAGCAGCAGACAAGCAATCCCGTGATGATGCGCCCACCCATGACGACCCCCGATTGAGTGGCGCGATGCTAACCAAAGGTTGTCAATGGCAAGTTCATGAAACCGGTAGTAGATATCCACCGGAAGTTTGGAGGTCGCACCCGTCATCGCCGAAGCCGTTTCGAGCGTCGCCTGTTCTTTTCAGCCAGACTAATAAGAAGGTGAAGCCTCGAAGTGGAACATGATGTGACCAACGCTCCGCAAGCCTCCGATCGCCGCTCCCGCCGCTCCGGCGGGGGCGCCGAAGCCCGGCGCGCCGCCCGTTCAGGCGGCCTGCAGACGCAGCTTACCTATATTAGGCGCAACATTCCCATCTACGAGGTCTTGAGCGAAGAGGGTCTCGAACTCATCGAGCGCAATTGCGAAACCGTGCTCGAAGAGATTGGCATCGACTTCCGCGACGACGTCGAGGCTCTCGACATGTGGCGGAACGCCGGCGCCGAAGTGAAGGGCGATCGCGTGCGCTTTCCCAAGGGACTCGTGCGCTCGTTGATCAAGACTGCGCCCGCCGAATTCACCCAGCATGCCCGAAATTCGGAGCGGAGCGTTGCGATCGGCGGCAGGAACACCGTTTTCGCTCCCGTCTATGGTCCGCCTTTCATTCGCAACAACGACGAGGGCCGCCGCTACGCCACCATCGAAGACTTCCGCAATTTCGTGAAGCTCGCCTATCTGGCGCCCTCCATCCACCATTCGGGCGGTACTGTGTGCGAGCCCGTCGACGTTCCGGTGCACAAGCGCCATCTCGACATGGTCTACAGCCATCTGCGCTATTCCGATAAGCCCTTCATGGGATCCGTCACCGCGCCCGAGCGCGCTGAGGACAGCGTCAACATGGCAAAGCTCGTCTTCGGCGACGAGTTCGTCGACAAGAACTGCGTGATGTTGAATCTCATTAACGCCAATTCTCCTCTCGTCTTCGATTCCACCATGGTCGGCGCGCTCAAGGTCTACGCGCGCAACAACCAGGCGACGGTGATCTCCCCCTTCATCTTGTCGGGCGCCATGTCGGCGGTCACGGTCATCGGAACCCTCACTCAGATTCTCGCCGAGGCGAGCGTCGGCATGGCCTTTGCCCAGCTTTGCCGTCCGGGAGCGCCCGTGCTCTTCGGCACTTTCGCAAGCTCGATTTCCATGCAGTCGGGTGCCCCGACCTTCGGCACGCCCGAGCCCGCGCATGTGCTTTTTGGCGCCGCTCAGCTTGCCAGGCGTCTCAACGTTCCATTTCGCTCGGGCGGAGGCCTCTGCGCCTCCAAGCTTCCCGATGCTCAAGCCGCCCACGAGAGCGCCAACACGCTCTGGCCGACCTTGCTCGGCGGCGTCAATTTCGTACTCCACGCGGCAGGCTGGCTCGAGGGCGGCCTCGTCTCGTCCTATGAAAAGTTCATCATCGACGCCGACCAGCTGACCATGTTCCAGCGCTTTGCCGAAGGCGTCGATTACTCTGAAAATGGTCAGGCGCTCTCCGCCATCCGCGAAGTCGGTCCAGGCAGCCATTTCCTCGGTTGCGCACACACCCAGGCGAATTTCGAGACCGCCTTCTGGCGCTCGTCCGTCGCCGACAACAACTCCTTCGAGCAGTGGCGCGACGACGGTGGCAAGGATGCTGCAGCGCGAGCCAACGCCATATGGAAGCGGCAGCTCAAGGAGTATGAGCCCCCGCCGCTCGACGAGGGGATCGACGGAGCTCTCAAGGATTATATGGCGCGGCGCAAATCCGTGCTGCCGGATTCAATCGCGTAGTTCCTTGCCGGACTCTCTGCACTCGTCACCCCGACGAAAGTCTTAGATCCCAGCTATGGGCGACGATGGAGGAGACGCCGAGCCACTATTCCCCCGTCACCAGCCGCTGCGCCCGCATGTCGGCCCAGGTGTAATAGCCGATGCCGGCGATCACCAGCACCGTTCCCAGCGCATCGATCGGCGTGAAGGGCTCCCCCAACAACTCCACCGCCAGCAAGATGGTGATCAGCGGCGAAAGCGTGGAGATCATCGCCGTTGCCTGTGGGCCGATGCGGGCAAGCCCTGCGTTCATGAGGAAGGAGGGGAGCACCGTGGCGAAGACGGCGAGCGCCGCTGCGATCAGCATGAATTTGCCCGACACCGGAAAGGCGAGCGATCCTCTCGCGATCCAGTAATGCAGCAAGCTCGCAAGCCCCGCCGCGGTGAGGGCGATCGAGGTGAACAGCATGCTTCCCATCCTGGCGATGAAGCCTTGTGCGAGCAGCTGATAAAGCGCGAAGGCCAGGGCGGCGGCAAGCACCAGCGCCGTGCCGACGAGTGTATTCATGCCGCCGCCCTCGAGCCCCTGCTGAAAGACAAGCGCAAGACCGCCATAGGTGACGAGCGCCCCCGCCGTGCCGCTCGCC
>DATBMX010000217.1:0-9333 GCA_036554625.1 Aestuariivirgaceae bacterium | reverse complement strand
GTGATGGATTATCGCCATGATCCCGCATCTCGACGTCGATCTGCTCAAGACCTTCATCGCAATCTCGGAAACGGGCGGGTTCACGCGCGCAGCGGAGGAAGTGAACAAGACACAAGGCGCGGTGAGCATGCAAATGAAGCGCCTTGAGGAGCTGCTCGAACGGCCTCTCTTCGTGCGCGAAGGACGGCAGAGCAAGCTCACGTCAGACGGCGAGCGGCTCCTCGATTTCGCGCGACGCATCGTACGCCTCCATGACGAAGCGGTGACGACTTTCACGCGGCCTGAACTAACGGGTCTCATACGCTTCGGCGTGCCGGACGACTACGCCGACAATGTGCTGCCCGAGTTCATGGCGCGATTTGCGAGAACCCATCCGCTGGTGCAGGTGGATGTGGACTGCCAGGGGAGCCAAAGCCTCATGGCGCTGACGCGAGAGGGAAAAATGGACCTGGCTCTCATCAGTGCGACGGCGGGAACGCCGGGGATCGAGGTGGTGCGGCGCGAGCCCCTGGTATGGGTATCGTCACTCCGGCATCGCGTGCATGAGCTCGACGTGCTGCCGCTCGCCGTGTCGCAGATCGGCTGCTCCTGGCGAGACAACATTTTCGAGCAGCTCGACAAGTCGAAGCGACCCTATCGCGTGGCCTATGCCAGCACCAATTCCAATGCCATCAAGTCGGCCGTTGTTTCCGGCCTGGCGATCGGCGCCATCCCGCGGGTGAGCGTTGCGCCGGGCATGCGAATCCTCACCGAAGCGGATGGGTTTGCGCCGCTGATGAGCTTCGAAATCGGACTCGTCTTCGCGCCCGGCAAGCCGAGCCAGGCGGTGGAGGCGCTCGCCGATCATATTCGCGACAGCCTGAGCCTGTTCGACCGGCCGCAGATGGCGGCGGAATGACCTAATAGGCGAACTCGCGAAACACCCGGTCGATGTCGCCCCGCCAGCGTCCGTGATAGAGCGACAGGAGATCGTCGGCGGGCGTGCGGCCTGAGTCGGCGATTTCATCCAGCACATCGATGAAACGGCTCTCGTCGCGGCCCTTGCAGCCCTTGCGGCCGCGCTTCGCCAAGCCTGCGCGGGCAAGGGCCAGGATTTCGCGGGCGATGTCGCGCACCTCCCTGCCCTTCACCTGCGCCGAGAGAGCGAGGCGCGGAACCGAATCGCGCAGGCCCTGCCGGTCGGCGGCGCTCCAATGCTTCACCATATCCCAGGCGGCGTCGAGAGAGTCGGAGTCATAGAGAAGACCCGTCCAAACGGCAGGCAGCGCACACAGTCGCCGCCAGGGGCCGGAGTCGGCGCCGCGCATCTCGAGATAGTGCTTGAGCCGCACTTCCGGAAAGATGGTGGTGAGGTGATCCGACCAATCCTTGAGCGTCGGTTTCTCACCCTTGAGCTGCGGCAGCCGGCCCTCGAGAAAGCGGCGGAAACTCTCGCCCGCCACGTCGTGATATTTGCCGCCGCGATAAACGAAATACATGGGCACGTCGAGCGCATAGTCGACATAGCGCTCGAAGCCCATGCCGTCCTCGAAAACGAATGGCAGGAGGCCCGTGCGGTCGGGATCGGTGTCGCGCCAAATCTCCGAGCGATAGGACTTGAAGCCCGTGGGCTCGCCTTCGAGGAATGGCGAATTGGCGAAGAGAGCAGTGACCACGGGCTGGAGCGCCAGCGAGACGCGCATCTTCCTGACCATGTCGGCTTCCGAGGAGAAATCGAGGTTCACCTGCACGGTGCAGGAGCGGAACATCATGTCGAGGCCGAGCGCACCCTTGCGCTTCATGTAGGCCGACATGATCTTGTAACGACCCTTGGGCATGACAGGCGTCTCGGCGCGCGTCCATTTGGGCGAGACGCCGAGACCGAGGAAACCGATTCCCAAGGCGTCGCCCACTTCGCGCACCTGGGCCAGGTGATCATGCACCTCCTCGCATGTGTCATGAAGCGTTTCGAGAGGGGCGCCCGAGAGCTCGAACTGACCGCCAGGCTCCAAGGTGATCGAGCCTCCGCCCGAGGGATCGTCCAGCGCTATTAGATTGCCCTTCTCCATGATCGGCGTCCAACCAAAGCGCTCATGGAGAGATTCGAGCAGCCTCTTGATCGAGCGCTCACCGTCATAGGGCACAGGCCCCAGCGTGTCGGTGAGGAAGGGAAATTTCTCGTGCTCGGTGCCGATGCGCCAGCGCTCCTTCGGCCGCATGCCCTTGGCCAGCGCTTCGATGAGCTGCGCCTTGCCGGCGATGGGCGCGCGCGCTTCGGGACTGTCGGGCGTGGGGCCGCTCAAGGCAGAGGCTTTCGTTGGATCTTTGGCTTAAGGTCGAGCGGACATGCTGTAGCGATGCAACGGCCCTCCGGCAAGGCCGGGTTTCATGCGCCCCGCCAATCGCCGAGAACCGCCTGGAGAAGCGCCAGGGCGGCGACGGCTGCGGTATCGGCGCGCATGATGCGCGGGCCCAGCGACATCGGCACGACGAAACTCTGATCGAAAAGGAGCTTGCGCTCGTCGGCCGCGAAGCCGCCCTCGGGGCCGATAAGGAGCGCAAGCGGGCCCGGCGCAACGGTCTCCAAAGTCGCAAGCGGGCTAGAGCGGGCGGCCTCCTCATCGCAGAAAATGAGGCGTCGCACGGGGTCCCAGCCGGCAATCAGCTCGGGGAGCGTCTGCGGCTCCCAAACTTCCGGCAGGCCGATGAGATTGCACTGTTCGGCCGCCTCGACGACGTTGCTCCTGATACGGTCGATCCTGACTCTCTCCGCGACCGTGCGCCGCGTGATGACGGGACGAAGGCGCGCCACACCCATCTCGGTCGCCTTTTGGGCGAGATAGTCGAGGCGGGCGTGCTTCAGCAGCGCGAACAGATAGTCGATGTCCGGCAAGCCATGCGGATCGCGCAGCTTGCGCTCGCATCTCAGGTCAAGGTCGCGCTTGCGGACGGCCGTTATCTGCGCAAGCCATTCCCCGTCCTTCTCGTTGAAGAGGCGAAAGGAGGCTCCCTTGCCCAAGCGCAAGACATTCACAAGGTAGTGAGCTTGACGATCTTCCAACGTGACCGTTTCGCCCTGCCGCAAGGCCTGAGGCACATAGAGCCGCGGCGTACGCGAGGGCGCTGGCCTTTGCATCATCATGCCGGCAAATTAGCGCATTGTCGCTGCCAACAAAATCGGGCAACACCTCAAGCCATGACGCACGCCTCAAACGACAGACCGGTCGCCGACGCACTTCCGGGCCATTGGGCCGACAGGCTGCTGCCGCAGAGCTTGCGCCCCTATGCAAGGCTGGCGCGACTCGAGCGACCGGTGGGTGCCTGGCTTCTCGCCATTCCAGGCCTGTGGGCCATCTGCCTTGCGCAAATCAGTCGGGGCGGCGGCGTTCCCGATTTGAAGCTCATGGCGCTGTTTCTCGCCGGCGCTTTCATCATGCGCGCGGCAGGCTGCACCTTCAACGATATCGTCGACCGCGATTTCGATGCGCGGGTAATGCGCACGCAGGCAAGGCCGATTGCGAGCGGACAGGTCAGCGTCAAGGCTGCGGCGGTATTTCTCGCAGCACTGCTCGCGCTCGGGCTTGTCATATTGCTGCAGCTCAATGCGCTTTCCATCGCGCTCGGCGCGGCTTCTCTGGCGCTCGTGGCCATCTATCCATTCATGAAGAGAGTGACCTATTGGCCGCAGTTCTTCCTGGGTCTTGCCTTCAACTGGGGCGCGCTTCTCGGCTTCTCGGCGGGCGTTGGCCAGATTGGTCCCGCCGCCCTCAGCCTCTATGCCGGAGGTATCTTCTGGACGCTCGCCTATGACACCATATATGCGCATCAGGACAAGGAGGACGATGCATTGATCGGGGTGAAATCGAGCGCGCTCAGGCTCGGACAGGCAAGCAAGCAGTGGATCGTCTTGTTTTTCGTTGCGGCGCTCGCCCTGATCGATCTCGCCGGCGTGCTTGCCGGTGCCGGGGCAATGTTTCATTTCGGCGTTGCGGCGGCGGCGGCGCATGCCGGCTGGCAGATTGTGCGGCTCGATACGGAAAAGCCCGCGACGTGCCTCGAGACGTTTCGCTCCAACCGCGACTTCGGGCTTCTGATTTTCACCGGCGCTCTCATCGCTTCGCTCGCGGCGCTGCCATGAGGAAAGGGCAGGACGGTCTCGATATCGTCGCGGCGGCTCTCGAAGCCGCCAAGGCGGCAGGCGCCGATCAGGCGGACGCTCTCTTGATCACAGAGCGCTCTCTCGAAGTGTCGCTGAGGGAAGGCGCCATCGAGAATGTCGAGCGTTCGGAGGGACATGATCTCGGCTTGCGGGTCATCGTTCAGCAGTCGCAGGCCATCGTCTCGATGAGCAAGCTTGATCGCGACACGATCAGGGAAGCGGCGAAACGCGCCGTGGATATGGCGCGGGTCGCGCCGCGCGATCCTTATGCCGGCCTTGCCGAGACAGGCCTTGCGCGAGATGTTCCCGACTTGGACCTGTGGGACGGGCGGGAGATCGCCAGCGAGGCACTGCAGTCGCTTGCCAAGGAGGCGGAAGACGCGGCGCTTTCGGTGACGGGGGTCACCAAGAGTTCAGGCGCCGGCGCGTCAGCCTCGTCACGCAGTGTCGTGCTCGGAACGAGCCACGGCTTTCTCAAGACCTATCAGCGCAGCGGATTCGGCTTCAGCGTGTCAGTCATCGCCGGAGAGGGCACGGCAATGGAGCGCGATTATGACTACTCCTCCGCCGTGCATTACGGCGATCTCAAACCGGCAGCCGAGATTGGAAGAAGGGCCGGCGAGCGTGCAGCGCGCCGGCTCAATCCGCGAAAAACTCCGTCTCAGAAGGTACCAGTCGTTTACGACCGGCGCGTGTCGGCGAGCCTCATCGGCCATTTCGCCAGCGCCATCGCCGGCCCTTCGGTGGCTCGCGGCACGAGCTTCCTCAAGGACCGGCTGGGGAAGGAGGTGTTCGCCGAGGGCATCAGCATCGTGGATGATCCGCTGAGGAGGCGCGGCCTCGGCTCGCGACCGTTCGACGCCGAGGGCGTGGCGGTTGCGCCCTCGGCGCTTGTCGAGAATGGCGTGCTCAAAAGCTTCCTTCTCGACCAGAGCTCGGCACGGCAGCTCAAGCTCACGCCCACCGGCCATGCCAGTCGCAGCACGGGAAGCCCGCCCTCGCCTTCCCCCTCCAATCTCTATATGACGGCTGGAAGGCTGGCGCCTGAGGCGCTGATGGCCGACATCGCCGCGGGATTCTACGTCACCGAGCTTCTCGGCATGGGCGTGAACGGCGTTACGGGCGACTACAGCCGCGGCGCCACGGGCTTCTGGATCGAGAAGGGGCAACTGACGTTTCCGGTGAGCGAGGTGACGATTGCCGGAAATCTCAAGGACATGTACCGCAACATAACGGCTGCGGACGATCTCGAGTTCAAGATGACGACGAATGCGCCGACCCTTCGCGTGGAAGGAATGACGGTTGCGGGCGCCTGATACAGAATTGGAGGCGCGAGCCGATCTGGCGCGGGCGATCAGCGCAGTTCGCCAGGCGGGCGAGGTGGCATTGCGGCGTTTCGGCCGGCGCGTGAAAAATTGGCGCAAGGCCGATGGAACGCCGGTGAGCGAAGCCGATCTCGAGGTCGATGCTGTGCTGCGGCGAAGCCTAACGGGACGTGGTGCGCCCTATGGCTGGCATTCGGAGGAGTCGCAGGCGGGCTCTCCTCTGCAGCAGCGATTCTGGCTGGTCGACCCGATCGACGGAACGAGCGCCTTTCTCGGCGGCAACGATGCCTGGTGCATCTCGCTGGCGCTCGTCGACAATCATCGCCCGATCCTCGGCCTCATCTATGCGCCGGCGCAACAGAGACTCTATAGCGCCGCGAGTGGCCATGGCGCCATGGTGAACGATGAGCCGTTGCGCGTCAGCGAGCGGAAGGCGCTTGCGGGCGCCCGCCTCATCGCCAATGTCTCGGCGCTCAAGGCGCAGCGCTGGCACGACCCTTTGCCCGACACGCAGCGGGCCAGCGTGCCCTCGCTCGCCTTGCGCCTCGCGCATGTGGCGCAGGGCGAGGCCGAAGCCGCTCTCGCCTTCAGCTACAAGCACGATTGGGACCTCGCGGCGGGCGATCTGATCGTGAACGAGGCAGGGGGAAAGATGAGCGACCTCGACGGGCAAGGGCTGCGCTATGATTTCGCGCGCACGCGGCGGCTCGGCTTCATCTGCGCGAACGCTTTCATCCATGCGGCGCTTCTGGCGCATGGTCCGATCGCGGCAGGGCAATGATGACAGCGAAGCAGACGAAGGCCGGCCAGAGCCAACAGCTTCTTCATCTTGTCTTCGGAGGAGAGCTTGAGGACTTGGACGGCGTCACCTTCCGCGATCTCAAGTCGCTCGATATCGTGGGTATCTTCCCCGATTATGCGCAAGCCTATGAGGCCTGGCAGGCCAAGGCGCGCGAAACCATCGACAATGCGCAGATGCGCTATTTCATTGTGCATCTGCACCGACTGCTCGCACCCGACCGGCAGGAATAGCGCCCTTCCCCTTGCAAAAGCGAGTTGCCTTTGATCGAGTCTGGAATCCGCTGAGGTTTGACGCATCAGGGACGCGGAGGCTGCACGCTCTCCTCGTCATTTCGGCGAAAGCCGAAATCCAGCTTGACTTGGCCGACTCTCAGAGCTGGACCCGGACTTTCGTCAGGGTGACGAGTGGAGGGAGGGTCGCAGCCGTATCAGACACGGCCATGACTCACTCGCTAAAGCCGTCCCTCCGTCTGAAGGCGGCCAAAGGGGAAGTTGCGCATCGGATCGTCGGCCTCGATTGCGCGCAGCAGGGATCGTGCCCTGTCGGTGTCGAGGCGCATCTGGGCCACGAGCGCCTCGGGCGTCGGGAACTTCTCATCTCCCCTGAGGAAGCCGAGAAAGTGCACGTCCATGGCCTCGCCATAAATCTCGCCGTCAAAGTCGAAGATGAAAACTTCAAGAAAGCGGGCGCCGGCAGTGAAGGTCGGGCGGGTACCGATGTAAGCGACGCCGGCAAGACGACGGCCCGAAAGGGTGAGGCGCACGGCATAGATTCCCTCGCGCGGCTCCACGCCGGGATCGAGAACGATGTTGGCCGTGGGGTAGCCAAGCATGCGGCCGCGGCCGTCGCCACGCACGATCTCGCCATTGATCATCCACCAATAACCCAGCGCGCGCGCGGCCTCGACCACGCGGCCATGGCGCAGGTCGTCGCGAATGGCGCTTGACGAAAAGGGCGCCTGGCCATGATTGTCCGTCAGCTGATCGATGACGGAAACAGCAAAGCCGAATTCGCCACCCAGGCGTCGCATGAGATCGGGATTGCCCTTGCGACCGCGACCGAAGTGAAAATCATAGCCGGTGACAACACGCCTGACGCGCAAGCGGTCGACGAGAATGTTGCGGACGAAATCCTGCGCTTCGAGATTCGCCAAGGCGCGGTCGAAGGCCAGGGTGAGCTGAAAATCGGCGCCGGCGGCGGCGAGCAGGCGCTGCTTGAGGCGGTGAGGCGTCAAACGGAACATGGGCTGATCGGGACGGAAGAATAGACGCGGGTGAGGTTCGAACGTCAGAACGCCAAAGGGACTCCTCGCCATCGCCGCCTCATTGCGCGCCACGGACAGCAAGGATTGGTGACCGCGGTGAACGCCATCGAAATTGCCGATGGCGACCACGGCGCCCTGCAATGCGCCCGGGATCTGATCGCCGCTGAGAAAACTGTGCATCGGCATGCAAGCGCGGCTCAGGCCAGACCGTTGCGCGCAGGCACCTGGACCACCGCCTCGCCCTCAAGCACGATCTCATCCTCCACTGCGCAGCGGCAGGAAAGAGTCACGCGGCGGCGGGAAGGCTCGAGCGCTGTCACCCGGGCCGAGGCCCTGACGAGATCGCCCGAACGCACAGGCGCTCGAAAATAGATCGATTGGGACACGTAGATCGAACCGGGGCCCGGCAGCTTCATGCCGAGCACGGCGGAAATCAGGCTCGCGGTCAGCATGCCATGGGCAATGCGCGTTCCGTAACGGGTGGTGCGGGCGAAAGCATCATCCAAATGGAGCGGATTGCGGTCGCCGGTGAGATCGGCGAAGGCGATGATGTCACAGTCGCCGACTCGCCGTTCGTGGCCGGCCTCCATTCCCAAGCACAGGTCCTCGAAGAAATAACCCTGCGATTTCATGCAGTGCCCCAGCCAGACCGGATGGCGTGATGCCATCCTTACCGGCTTTAGGCAAGCTTACAGCGCCAAAAGGGTTTACGCCGCCGCGGCCGCTGAAGAGTTGGAGGCGATCTCGGCGCGTACGAGGCGCGGCGGCGAGAAGAGAGAGCCGAAGCCCAGGCTCGCCTTGGCGCTGACGGCGGCAAGCTCCGTCCTGGTGGAGACATTGCCGGCGATCACCTCGAGACCATGGAACGAGGCATCGCGGGTGAAGGCAATGAGCGTTTCCTCGGCCTGTTTGGAGCTGCTGTTGGCAAGCGTCATCACATCCATAGCGATGTAGTGGAAGCCGAGGTCGGAGAGAGTCTGCACATCGGGTCCGTGGCCATCGGCATCGCCCAAGCAGAAGGTGACGCCCTGTTCGGCGAGCTTGGCAAGGCCCTCCTGCCCTTCCCCGGACAGCTCGGCGAGCGCATGCTGCTTGACCTCGATGATGAGGCCCCTGGCGAGATCGCTGTTGTCGGAAATCAGGCTGTTCAGCTTGCTGATGAAATCCTGATCGGCAAGCGAGGCGGGAGAGGCCGTGCAGAAAATGCCAACACCGCGCTGACGCTGCATGAGCCGGCGCAAGACTGGAAGGACGCGGGTAACGGTCAATATATCGAGCATCGGCATGAGCCCCGCCTTCGTGGCCTGATGCTGAATCGTTTCCATGCCGACGCGGGTGCCATCGCTCATGCGCAGCGAAAGGGAACCGCGATAGTGACGCGTCGAGCCATCTTCGATCTGCACGATCGGCTCGAGATAGAGGTCGAAGCGCTCCTCCTCAAAATGCCCCGAACCGTTGGCCGGCGGACGTTGGACCGTCGCCTGATGCGAATTGACGCGCGCTGCATGGGGAGGAACGCGGGTGGGCGGCTGTGGCGCTTGTTCAAATGGCCGCTGCAGGCGATCGGGGGAACGTTCGACAAGACTGCGGCCGGGCGGCGACGCATCGGGACCGGGGAGAAGGCCATAGCTCTCGACGGTCGAGACGCGCCGCGAGACGGCGTGAAGCTCGCGCGAAAGCGCGCCATAGGCGCCCATGATGTCGGAAACGCGGCGCATGGCGGAGTTGAGTGCCTGGTCACGAGCAGTGAAGGACAAGAGCTGAGCCAGCCCCAATGTCACAATGGCGCCGGCCAATATCATTT
>DATBMX010000150.1:0-3201 GCA_036554625.1 Aestuariivirgaceae bacterium | reverse complement strand
GAAGCCTGCCGTAGACACCGTTGTTAAGCTCAGAGCATTTCAGCAGCACATGCAAAACGGCTACTGGATCAACACACCAAACCTCAGGAAGCACATTTTCTTGGGCGACATTCCCTACCACTATTATATTTCCGTGCAGGGGGACGTCGCTGAAGGGCGGGAGTTGGAATTTGCCGCGTACAGCAATACCCAATATCGCACTCCAATCGTAAATCACATCACCATAACGCTAGAGGGCGACTTCCAAACCCAGAAGCCGAGCGCGGAGCAGGTTTCCTCGCTCATCGAACTTTTGACGGCGCTGGCCAAAGAACATGCGGTGCCTTTGAACCGCATCAGCTACCACGCGGCCGTTGCCCAAACCGATTGTCCGGGGCGGAACCTGATCCAAAAGTGGCCCGACATTGTTGCGGCTTTGAAGTCAAATGGAGTGGCAGAGGCGCCGAACTAGCCGGCAGGCGATGCGCGGACGTGCCAAGCTGAGCACGGCAGGCCTAACGGGATCGTGGGCCTTTGTCGCAAATTTTATGAACCGCGCAATTGCTGGACGGAACTCTGCGTCGCTGCGGCCGAATTGCTCGCGTCGGGCTCGCCCACCGGCCGCTTGCCGGCATGCCTTGACGATGCGAACGTCTCGGTAACCTTTATCGAGAAATGAGCGGTCAACGACGCGTCCCGCAAGAGGATTGGCCACACGATTGAATTAGCCTGGGCTGAGTGGTCGCACAGCCTAGCCGGCACTCTTGGTGGTCATGTTTGACGCTCTGCTCGCCCAGCTCATAAGCCGCACCGCGACGTTGCATCAGCGTCCGCAAGGAGTGGCTTTCCTTCGGCTCGCCAAGGATCTCCATAAGCTAACGAGCGTGGCCTATCTGGGCGTGAACATTGCCGTAGCGCGCCAGAAGAATGTCTATGTCCACTGCACGTACTCGGACACGAGCGTCAAGCACTGCATCGGCAACCGGCAGATCGCCGCTGCTCCGAATCCGCAAAAGGCGGTCGATGCATTGGCCGGAGACATCGATGATGAAGACGTCGTAACTCTGGTCATCCCGCTTACGTCGCATTTCGGGGAAACGGCATTGTTTGGCGTCAGGGCCAACGCAACTCTCTGCGACGTGGCGGAACTCGAGCAAGACGGCACGGAGAAGTTCGGCGCGCTCGGAAACTACTTTCATAGCCACGTCCTCCGAATTCATGGGCACGACTGCGACGATGACATCCTCTTATCCGCGAGGGAGCTGGCAGGCGTGAGTGGAATGAGCGCGGGAAAAAGCCGCGAGATGATTTTATCGGCTAGAGAGCTCGACTGTTTGCAATGGACCGCGGCAGGAAAGACCGCGTGGGAGGCGAGCGTCATCCTGGGCATTAGCGAGCGTACGGTAAGGTTTCATCTCAACGCGGCGCGAGAGAAGCTAGGATGTGCCACCACGACGCAAGCGGTCGCCAAGGCGGTTGTCAGTCAGCTGATCCACGTCCAAGAGCAGTCCTGGCACTCTGCCGGCTCGCTGGACAGCCTGCAGAGGTGACGACGGCGTCCCTCCGTCACTGCTCGCGGAATGCGCGCGAGAAGCTGTCGAGTACTGGCCGCATCATATAGTTGAAAAAGGTGCGCTCGCCCGTCTTGATGTAGAGATCCGCGGGCATGCCGGGCGTAGCGCGAAAGCCCTCGATCTTGCTGCGCATATCGCGTTCGTCGAGCGCCACGCGCACGATAAAGGACTGGCCTTTCGCTTCGCCGGTGTCGTCGCCGGGGCGCAGTTTCGTCTCCGAGACGGCATCGGCCGAGACATACATAACTGTTCCCTGGATCATCGGCGTGAGCCGCTGGTTGAGAGCCGTCATCCTCACCAGCGCGGCTTGTCCTGCTTTGACGTGAGTGATTTCTCTCGGGTTGACCCGCGCTTCAATGATGAGGTCGTCATTGGTGGGTAGCAACTCGAGAATAACCTCGCCGGCGGCGACCACCCCGCCGATCGTGTGCCGGTGGACCTTGACGACGATGCCGCGCACGGGCGCGCGCACGTCGGTGCGCTCCACGACATCTTGAGCGCCACGGATTTGTTCGCCGACATCGTCAAGTTCGGTTTCGGTGGCGCGCAAATCTTCGAGTGCCTTTTGAATAGCAGTCGAACGCAGCTGCGCGATTTGCTGATCGGCTCTGGCAATGCGCTCTTTGGAATCGCCGATGCGTCCGAGCAGCTCGCCAAGGTCGCCCGACAGGCCGGCTTCAGAGCGCTGGAGATTGAGAACTTCGGTTTTCCTGATGAGCTGGCGCTCCAATAGACTATTCTTGTCTTTGATCTCCTGAGCGAAAAGGTCGAGGCGTTCGCGATTTGAAGCGACCTGCGCTTGATATCCGCGGATGCTCTCTTGCAGGCCTGCAATTTCCCGCTTCAGCACTTCCTCTTCGGTCAGGAGCTTATTTCGCCGCGCCGCGAGCTCGATTTCTTGACCCGTGATGATGGCTTTCACCTCGGGATCAGTCGCCCGGGTGAGCTCCAAAGGGAGGCGCAACTTGTCCAACGAATTGATCTCAGCCGTGAGCCGCGCTTTGGTGGCGAAGAGCCGATATTGCCGGAGAATGAGCCGGCGGAGCTTGGCTTTCGCGGCGGTATCGTCGAGCTGGAGCAAGAGCTGGTTGGCTTCGACCCGATCGCCCTCTCTTACCAGCATGTCGCGGATGATGCCGCCTTCGAGATGCTGAACTTGTTTGTTTTGTCCCGTGGCGACGAACGATCCGGAGGCGACGACTGCCCCCTGCAACGGGGCCAAGGCGGCCCAACCGCCGAAGCCGAGGGCCCACGCCAGCACCACGAAAATGCCGAGCGCGATTGGCCACCGAGCGCTGTGGGGAACGTCTCGATGCCACTGATCAATGGCAGAACACCGCTCAACCATTACGACCGTTCCTCAATGATTTGGCCTCACGTCGCGCCTCTGCGCGCTTCGACAGCACGGCTTGATCGCCTTGCGGCCGCGCATCATCGTCACTGTGCTCGCCTTCCGAGTCCGTGAGTGCCGGCGGCGTATTACCGTTTGACTTTCGCGCGTGTCCATTGCCGCGCGCACTCAAGACATCGCGCGGGGGACCGAATGCCTCGACTCGTCCTGCCCGCAAAACCAGCACTTTGTCCATGCTATTCAGCACGGCCGGCCGCTGGGTTATGACCACGACCGTGATGCGCTTTTCCTTGGCCC
>DATBMX010000091.1:0-10874 GCA_036554625.1 Aestuariivirgaceae bacterium | reverse complement strand
TGCTGGGAAGGTCGCCGAGATCGAGGCGCTCCTCGCTCCCCTGTCGGTCGAGGTTTTCTCTGCCGCAGCACTCGGTCTAGCCGAGCCTGAGGAAACTGGCATGAGCTTTGCCGAAAACGCTTTGCTTAAGGCGCGCGCCGCCGCCCTGGCGAGCGGCTTGCCGGCGCTCGCCGACGATTCAGGGCTCGAGGTGGAAGCGCTTGGACGCGAGCCTGGGATTTTCTCCGCCCGCTGGGCTGGTCCCGCGCGCGACTTCGCGATGGCCATGCGCAATGTGGAGGAGAAGCTGAAGGCCAAAGGCGCGGTGACTCCCGGCCACCGCCGAGCCGAGTTTGTCTGCGTCCTGAGCCTCTGTCTGCCCGACGGCGACCACCGCGAGTTCGAGGGCAGAGCGTCGGGCACGCTCATCTGGCCGCCGCGCGGCAACAAGGGTTTCGGCTATGACCCCATGTTTGTCCCCGCCGGTCTCGACCGGACATTCGGCGAAATGGAACCGTCTGACAAGCACCGCATCTCGCATCGCGCCCATGCCTTCCGCAAATTGAGGGAATTTCTGGCGTGACGATGTCCCCGGCGCAAATGGGCATCTACGTGCATTGGCCGTTCTGCAGGGCGAAATGTCCCTATTGCGACTTCAACTCTCATGTGCGCCACGAGCCGGTGGATGCGCAGGTCTTTGCAAGGAGCCTGGCTTGCGAGCTTGCCTCCTTCGCGCCCCTCGTTCCGCATGGAACGGTGGCGAGCGTCTTTTTTGGCGGCGGCACGCCCTCACTGATGCCGCCCGCCGCGGTGAATGACGTGCTGGCGGCGATCGGCGCGCTTTGGACGCTCGATGAGCATGCTGAAATTACGCTTGAAGCCAATCCGACGAGTGCCGAGTCATCAAACTTCAGGGGCTATCGCGCTGCCGGAGTGAACCGGCTTTCCGTCGGTGTCCAGGCTTTGAACGACGATGACCTGAAAGCGCTTGGCCGCCAACACACGGCCAGGGAAGCCCTGGCTGCCTTCAATCTTGCCGCCGACATTTTCCCGCGCGTCTCTTTTGACATGATCTACGCCAGGCCGGGCCAGGGCGTTGACCATTGGCGTCGCGAATTGCGTGAGGCTCTGCTGATCCAGCGTGGTCACATGTCGCTTTACCAGCTCACAATCGAACCGGGCACGCGCTATTTCGACCTGCATGCGAGGGGAATGCTTGCCATTCCTGGCGAAGAGACGGCGGCCGCCCTCTATGATGTCACCCAGGAACTCACGGCCCTGTTCGGCCTTAGGGCCTATGAAGTGTCGAACCACGCCGCCCCCGGCCATGAGTCCCGTCACAATCTCATTTATTGGCGTTACGGCGATTACATCGGCGTGGGGCCGGGCGCGCATAGCCGCTTGACGTCGCCGAGAGGCCGCCTGGCGATCGCGACGGAACGCCATCCTGAAACATGGCGCGCTCTTGTTGCGAGACAGGGCCATGGCCGCGTTGAGGAGACATACCTGTCTCCTGTCGATCAAGGCCTGGAGATGCTTCTCATGGGCCTCCGACTCGAGGAGGGTATCGTCGAGGAGGACTACGCGCGTCTTTCCGGCCGCCGCCTGGATTCGCGAACGCTGTCTCTCCTGACGGAGGATGGGCTGCTCGTCCGTGACCTTGGCTCCGGACGAATGGCAGCGACGGCGAAAGGCCGCCGCCTGTTGAACGCGGTCACCTCGGCGCTCGCCGGCTGATCAATTGGCGACGGAATTGGCTCCCGACACCGTCTCCTTCTCGAACCGCGACGGCGCCGGCGCAAGGACTTTGACCCCGTTCGACGTCACCTCGAGGATGGACAGCCCGCGTTCGATGATTCCGTTCGGCCGGAAACGGAAGAGCCCATTGATGCCCTGGAAGCCTTCCGGATTTGTGATGCTTGCCGCAGTGAACCTTTGACCCGCCTCGCCCTTCGACAGGATGATTGCGAGGCTGACTGCGTCATAGGACAGGCTCGCCAGCCGCGACGGCCTCGTTCCATAGGTCCCCTTGTAACGCTCGTCGAAACGCTGCACGAGATCGGGCGAGACACCGGCATAAATCCCTCCGAGCGCAATCTGCGTGGAGGAGGTGACGGGATTGTCCCACAGCCCCGTTCCCAGCGTCTGCGTGCGGTTCTGGTCATAGCCCGCCTTCTTCAGCGCGGCGCCGATCGTTCGCAGGAGATCGCCGCCCTCCGCGATCAGCAGCGCCTGTATGTTGCGGGAGGAATCGTTTACGGCAGTGACGATCTTCGAAGCCGGATCGACGATCGACAGGTTGTTGCGTGGAAAGCGCTCCACTGCGGCGATCGTCACGCCATAGCGCTGCCCCGACGCGACGAGCGCCTTCTCGACAGCGAGTCCATATTGCACCTTGGGCAGAAGGGCCGCGATCGACGTTTTGCCCGTCGACGCAACATGGCGGATGATATTCGACACTTCCTCTTCCGGCAGGAAGCTCATCAGATAAGTGCCATTGCCGGCAACGCCGCTGGACGATGAAAAGGCGATGACCGGCACATTCCGGGCCTGGGCGATGGGCGCCACCGCTTGCACTTCCGCGCCGAGAAGCGGCCCCAGAATCAGCTCCGCCCCCTCCGTCAGGGCGGCCTGCGCCGCCGTCGCTGCTCCGGCCGCCGTTCCCTGCGTATCTTTCGAAATGAGCGTAATGCCGGAACTCCCCGCATCGATGAGCGCCATCTCCGCCGCCTGCTTCATCGAAATGGCGATCTGCGCCTGATCGCCGGTCGCCGTGAGCGGCAGGAGAAGAGCCACTTTCACGCCTTCGCCGCTGGGCATTGAGGGAACGGGCTGGGCAGAAGACTCGGAGTCCGACAGAAGGCTGCCAAGCCTGGACATTCCCCCGCAACTCGCCAGCAGGAGTCCGAAAACTGCACAAACCAGAAACCTGCAGACCCACTCTCTTGTTTTGGCGCTGCCCAAATATGAGAACATCATGCCACCCGCCGTGCCGTTCTGCCGCCTGTTGAATTTGTTCTTGCCGGCAGCCTACCTTGAGCCCACTAGGCTCGCCGTTCGGCTCATGCTAGCCGGATTCGCGAATGAGTTAAATTGTTCTGACCCGATTTATAGAACCCATGTCGCAGGCTTTGCCAACGGTGCATCGCTACACCATTGACGGTTGCCAGTTTGAAGCGCGGCCCCTCGCCCCCGGCCTCTATCTGATTGCCACGCCGATCGGCAATCTTCGTGATGTGACCATTCGTGCGCTGGAGACGCTGGCTGCCGCCGATCTGATCTGCTGCGAAGACACCCGCGTCACCTCGAAACTGCTGACACGCTATTCCATTGCCAAGCCACTCAAGCCCTATCACGACCACAATGCGGCAAAAGTGCGGCCGGGTCTCATCCAATTGCTCCGCAACGGAGCCTCCATTGCTCTCGTGAGCGACGCCGGCACGCCGCTGGTCTCCGATCCCGGCTACAGGCTGGTCGTCGAGGCCATAGACCAAGCTGTTCACATTGAAGCAATTCCAGGCCCTTCTGCCCCGATTGTCGCCGCTGCCGTGTCGGGAATTCCGATTGACCGCTTCCTCTTCGCCGGTTTCCTGCCCTCCAAATCTCGGGAGCGGCAGCGCATGCTGGAGGAGTTGCGCCTTGTGCCTTCGGCCCTGATCGCCTTTGACTCCGCCGCCCGCATTGCCGAGAGCATCAAGGACATCGAGGCGGTTCTCGGCAACCGGCGGATCGCGCTCGCGCGCGAGCTGACCAAGCTCCATGAGGAGGTGATAAGAGGGAGGGTCCGGGATGTGACGGAAAGTCTCGCCGCACGTCAGGGTCTCAAGGGAGAGATCACGATCGTCATTGCTCCGCCCGAAGCGACGAAGACGGTGAGCGCTGAGGATCTTGAGCAAGCTCTTCAGGAGGCTCTCCAGAAGACTTCGCCCGCCAAGGCAGCGGCTCTTGTCGCGAGGCAGTACGGGGCCTCGCGAAAAGAGCTCTACGCGCTGGCCATTCGGCGCAAGGAAATGCGAAGGCGGGATGAAGGCGATGAGTGATCGTCGACGCGCCGAACGCAGGGGCCGCTTGGCTGAGATACTGGCAGCGCTCTATCTCATGACCAAGGGCTATCGCCCCCTGGCTTGGCGAGTGAAGACGGGGCGCGGGGAAATAGATCTGGTCATGAAATCGCGCAGCCACATTGTCTTTGTCGAGGTCAAGACGCGACGCGATCCTGAATCGGGCCTCATTTCCGTAACCGGCTTCAAGGCAAGACGAACGATTGAGGCTGCGCGCATTTGGCTTGGCCGAAATTCCAGGCTGCTCGACCGCAATTGCCGTTTTGACATCCTCATCATGGCTGCCTACCACTGGCCCAGGCACATCAAGAGCGCGTTCGATGGCGAAGGGTGGTGAGGCGGCGCGATGACCCTCAAAGTGGCGGTTCAAATGGACCCGATCGAGTCTCTCAATATCGTGGGAGACTCAACCTTTGCTCTCAAGCTCGAGGCGCAAAGGCGCGGCCATCCGCTTTTCTACTACGAAACCAAGACGCTCGCCTTGAGCAGCGGCAGGCTCTTCGCCACCGGCGCCGATGTCATTGTCAGGGACGAAGCCGGCAATCACGCGTCGGTTGGCAAGAGGCGCCGCGTCGATCTTGCCGATTTTGACGTCATTCTGATGCGCCAGGATCCTCCCTTTGATCTCGCCTACATCACCGCCACCCATATGCTCGAACATCTGGCGCCGCGAACTCTGGTGGTGAACGATCCGGCAAGCGTGCGCAACGCGCCTGAGAAGCTCTTTGTCACCCGCTTCGGCGAATTCATGCCGCCGACGCTGATCAGCCGCGATCCCGGCGAGCTTCGGGCCTTTCGCGCCGAGCATCGTGACGTCGTGTTGAAGCCTCTTTATGCAAATGGCGGCGCCGGTGTCTTCCGCATCAAGGAGGACGACGAGAATTTCGCCTCCTTCATAGAGACCTTCTCGCTGATGTTCCGCGAGCCCTTCATGATCCAGAAATATGTCCCCGAGGTTCGTTCCGGCGACAAGCGCATCATCCTGGTCGATGGGGTGGTCGCGGGCGCCATCAACCGCGTGCCGGCGCCGGGAGAGAGCCGCTCCAACATGCATGTCGGCGGCCGGCCTGAGCCCACCACCCTCACCCCCCGCGAGGAGGCGATCTGCGGCGCACTGGCGCCCGAGCTCAGAAACCGTGGCCTGATATTCGTCGGCATCGATGTTATCGGCGGCTATTTGACCGAGATCAACGTCACCTCCCCCACGGGCATCCGCGAGATCAAGCGTTTTGGCGGCAATGACATCGCCGCCATGATCTGGGACGCCATCGAGACGCGCGCCCGCCACTGACGTGTGAGACGTCCCGGGTTGCAGCCTGAGATTGCATCCCCTATTGTTGCTGGAGGCGGGGGTGAACGATGGTTTCAAGAGTGTCGACGGTGGCCTTTCACGGAATAAGGGCGCTCCCGGTCGACGTCCAGGTTCATATGTCTTCCGGCATTGTCGGTTTTGCGGTTGTCGGTCTTCCCGACAAGGCCGTTGCCGAGAGCCGCGAGCGCATAAGGGCGGCGCTCACCGCCTGCGGCTTGGCGCTGCCGGCAAGGCGCATCACCGTCAATCTCGCGCCTGCCGATCTGCCCAAGGAGGGCAGCCATTTCGATCTTCCCATCGCCCTTGGCCTCCTCGCCGCCATGGGTCTCGTGCCGCAGGATGTGCTGACGCGTTACCTCGTGCTGGGCGAACTGGCGCTCGATGGCGCCTTTACCGCCGTATCCGGCGTCCTCCCCGCGGCCGTAGCCGCCAATGAGCGGAATTTGGGCCTCATCTGTCCCAAGACCTGCGGCCCCGAAGCGGCATGGTCTTCCGCCGATCTCGACATCATTGCGGCGGACAATCTCGTCCAGCTCTTGAACCATATCAGGGGAAGCCAGATCCTCTCCAGGCCCTCGCCGGCCATTGCCGAGGAGAAGGGGCTCCTGCCCGATCTGCGCGACATCAAGGGCCAGGAGGCCGCAAAGCGCGCTCTCGAGGTGGCGGCGGCGGGCGGCCACCACATGCTGATGGTTGGCCCTCCCGGTGCCGGCAAGTCCATGCTTGCGCAGCGGCTGTCTTCCATTCTGCCGCCCTTGGAGCCCATGGAGATGCTGGAGGTGAGCCTCATCGCCTCGGTGGCGGGTGAGCTGGCGGGCGGAAAATTGACGAGGCGCAGGCCCTTCCGCGCGCCGCACCATTCCGCAAGCGCTCCCGCACTGGTCGGCGGCGGTCTCAAAGCGAGGCCTGGCGAGATGTCCCTTGCCCATAATGGCGTGCTCTTCCTCGACGAGCTGCCCGAATTTCAGCCGCGGGTGCTTGAGTGTCTGCGCCAGCCCTTGGAGACGGGCGAGACCACGATCGCCCGCGCCAACCACCATGTGACCTATCCTGCGCGCTTCCAGCTGATCGCCGCCATGAATCCCTGCCGCTGCGGCGAAGCGGGCACGCCGGGCCATGTCTGCAAGCGGGGGCCCCGCTGCGCCAGCGAGTATCAGTCTCGCCTCTCAGGTCCCTTGCTCGACCGTCTCGACATCCAGATCGAGCTGCCCCCGGTGAAGCCCTCGGACCTTACCCTGCCGCCTCCGAAGGAAACGAGCCGGGAAGTAGCCGCGCGCGTCGGCGCGGCGCGTGCGCGCCAGACGGCCCGCTATTCCGAGATGCGCTTTCCTCACATTCGCAACAACGCCCAGGCTGATGGCGAACTTCTTGAGCGCATAGCGAGGCCGGATCCTCAAGGTCTCGATCTGTTGCGCGAGGCGGCCGATGCCATGAATCTCTCCGCCCGCGGTTATCATCGTGTCTTGCGCGTCGCGCGCACCCTGGCGGATCTCGACGGCTCAGACGGCGTCGCACGCCTCCATGTGGCCGAGGCGCTGAGCTATCGCCAGCGCCTCGCCGCATTCGAAGCAGCCGCCTGAGGGTCGCATATCGGGTGTCGGAGGCCGCATCGGCGCCGAGGAATGATGGGTCAGTTCGGCCGCTGGCCTTTTTGGTTTGCTCCCGGCTCCATTAGCTCCTGCATGATGTCCGAGTGATTGCGCAAGGTGGCCAGGGATTGTTCCTGCCTCCTGAGCGTTGCCTCAGCCATCGCGGTGGACCGGCCGCTCCGTCTCAGCTCAGAAACAAGCTGCTTCTGCCTTTCAACGCGCTGTTCCCAATCCGCCACGAAGCGAAGCGACATGGGCATCACGCTTGAGGGTCGTCTACGCGTCATCGCACACCTCGCTGGCTGCTGATGTCACGATTTGCCCCATTGCCCCGTTCCCATGCATCGGGCTGATCGATCCCGAAGGAAGCGAGAACGTCCCTGACGATCCTGTTCGGGTCGGCTGGGTTTCCGTTCGATTGGCTCAGTACGCGTTTGGCGATTTCATCGCGCAAGGCGTCTGGATCGGCAGGACCGGAATAGCTGCTCGTGCTGCTTGCCCGCATTTCCATCCAGATCAGATCGAAAATCGTTTGCAAGGTGCTTAATTGTTCAGGGCTGCACGCGCCCGCAAACTTCTGCATCATAGGCTCCCTGACTGGTTGCAGGCGGGAGTCTTGATGCTCTCAGCCGTCAGCGCCTGTATGCTTCCCTGCTGGCGATGTTCGATTGTCGCACGCTAACGGATCGGGCAAAACTTAAAACTCGGTACAATATCGAACATAAGGCGATTGTCGGTCTCTCAGCTCTTGAAGGGCCGCACGTCAATCGCAAAAGCCTGCTTCGCGCATCGCCGCAACGAAGGCGCGCGCCCGCTCTCTAACCTCGCCTGCTTTCATGCCTGGCTTATAGAGGCTCGAGCCCACGCCGAATCCATTGATGGGCGATCCTCGGAAGGCGGCGAGGCCCTCCGCCTTGACTCCGCCGACGAGCACGAGCGCGCTGTTCTTGGGCAGGACCGCGGCGTAAGCCTGGATAACGGCCAGCGACAGAAGCTCGCCAGGGAAAAGTTTGAGCTCATCGGCTCCCGCGGCCAGCGCCGCAAAAGCTTCGCTCGGCGTCATGACTCCTGGCGCGCTGACGAGTCCCAGCGCCTTGCTCTTCGTCACCACCGACCGCTCGAAATTGGGTGAAACGATGAGTTGGCCTCCGGCCCCCGCCACGGCCGCCACTTCCGCCTCGCTGAGCACCGTGCCGGCGCCGATGATCGCATCGCCAGGCAGGCTCTTGGCGATCTTCTCGATGCTGCGAAGCGGATCGGGTGAGTTCAGCGGGATCTCGATGATCCTGATGTCCTCTTCGAGGATTGCATTCGCCACGTCTTGCGCTTCTTCCGGCTTCACGCCCCGGAGGATGGCAATGAGCGGCATGCGCTTGAAGGCATGCGCGAAGCGGGAATGCTGTTGCTGGAGATTCACTTGAGCCAGTCCGGGACGAGGCGCAACATGCCATTCACGAAACACTGGCGCGGCGACAGCACGTCTGCGTCGAAGCCGAAGTGCTTGAGCGCTTCTTCGTAGTTTTGCGCGAGCACGCCCTGCGCCACGACTTTCAAGCGTCCTTGTGCGTCGCTTCTCCTTGCCGCCCCGATGATTTCATGCGCGATGAGAAGGCCCGAGAGAAACGGGCCAACCTGCTCAGCCCTCATCTGGTTGTCGAGGACGGCCGTTCGCGCCTCGAAAGCCTGATTGAGGAGACCTCCCTCGCGTTGGGCCGAGGCAAGCCCCCGCGCGAAACCTGTTCTGTCTTCCGGCTCCTGGGCGAGCAGGCGCAAGACCGATTGACTGCGCAGAAGCCCGTAGAACTCTCCGGTCATGTAGCTGTGAAAGGAAGAGACGTATCCGCCCGCCATCACGGCCCATTTGCAATGTGTGCCAGGCAGGACGATCACGCCGTCTCCCGTTTCGGCGCCGAGAATTTTGGTTTCCTCGCCGCGGATGACGTCTGCGACCCCGGCGTCGTGGTGGATGAGACCGGGCATGATGCCGCCCGTCCGGCCAGGGGAGATCTCGATTCTCTGCACAGCCGCCTTGATGTCGCCTTCAGACGCCGGGCAGCGCACATAGGGCGCCTCCTTCCACCCATTGCGGCTGCCGACCATTCCCGCCATTAGGACGGGAATATTGCGATATTGCTCCAGCCACTCGCCGCATCGCGCCAGCAGCACCTGTCCGAATTTGCCCCGCTGCACATGCGCCATTCCCTCCTCCGACGCCTTTTCGCTCAACACTTCACCGTTTCCGCTGACGAGATAGGCGCGAAATCGGCTCGTGCCCCAATCGATGGCGATGAGGCTTGGGTTCTTCTCTCCCTTCATACCCAGCCGCCGTCGACCACATAATGCTGGGCCGTGCAGGCGCTTGCTTCCCTTGATGCAAGGAACATGGTGAACCGCGCGATGTCTTCGGGCTCAAGCTTTCGCTTGAGACACTGGTTGGTCATGATGGCCTTCTCGCCCTCGGGCGTGAGCCAAAGCGCGACCTGGCGCGGCGTCATGATCCAGCCAGGCGCAATGGCGTTCACTCTTATGTTATATTGGCCGTAGTCGCGCGCCAGCGACCGCGTCAGCCCGATGACGGCTGATTTTGCCGCCGTATAGATCGCCATGCCGCCAAGCCCGATCATCCATGACGTTGAACCGAAATTAATGATGCTGCCTTCGCCGAGCGACTTCATGTCTGGTATGACGGCCTGGGCTGCAAAAAACTGATGCTTCAGATTGACGGCGATTCTCTCATCGAAATATTGCGATGTCACGTCTTCGGATCTGTGCCGCTCGTCATTGCCGGCGTTGTTGATGAGAATGCTGATGGGGCCCAATGTCTGCCGGATCGCGTCGATGCTGCGATTGAGGGCGCCGACCTCCGTGAGATCGCATGCCTCGAAATGAACGCTGAGCCCGCGCTCTCTCTGCGAGGCGGCGAGCTTGCGCCCCTCCTCCTCCTTGATGTCGAGAAAGCCGACCTTCGACTTTTGCCGGGCAAAATGTGCGACGATGGATTCACCGATGCCGCTCGCGCCGCCCGTGACGATCACGGTTTTGCCCGCGAGGTCGGGGTAGATCGCGCCGCTCTGTTCGCCCATGCTAATTCCTCATGCCAGTCACTCGCGCGCTCGCCTTGGCTTGTGGATCGAGGCGACGCGGTATGTCATACAAAGCCCTGCACGAAAAGGAATTTGAACGATGGTTGCTAAGGAGCTCCGGGACAAGCGCCCCCTACGGTCGAAGGCCTGGTTCGACAATCCCGAAAACCCGGGCATGACGGCGCTCTACCTGGAGCGCTACCTGAACTATGGCTTGACCCCGGCCGAACTTCGCTCCGGCAAGCCGATCATCGGCATTGCCCAGACCGGCAGCGATCTCTCGCCCTGCAACCGTCATCATCTGGAACTGGCCAAGCGGGTGCGCGACGGCATCACCTCCGCCGGTGGGCTTGCCATGGAGTTCCCCGTTCATCCGATTCAGGAGACGGGCAAGCGGCCGACGGCGGCGCTCGACCGCAACCTCGCCTATCTGGGACTCGTTGAAGTGCTCTACGGCTATCCCCTGGACGGCGTCGTCTTGACGACCGGCTGCGACAAGACAACGCCGGCCTGCATCATGGCCGCTGCCACTGTAAACCTTCCGGCCATCGTCCTCTCCGGCGGGCCCATGCTCAACGGTTGGTACAATGGCGAGCGTACGGGCTCCGGCACCATCGTTTGGAAATCGCGGCAGGATTTGGCAGCGGGCAGAATAGACTACGATCAGTTCATCGATATCGTGGCGTCCTCTGCCCCCTCCGTTGGCCATTGCAACACCATGGGCACGGCCTCGACGATGAATGCGCTTGCGGAAGCGCTTGGCATGTCGCTGCCCGGTTGCGCCGCTATCCCCGCGCCCTATCGCGAGCGAGCGCAAATTGCCTATGAAACCGGCGTGCGCGCAGTCGAG
>DATBMX010000069.1:0-1880 GCA_036554625.1 Aestuariivirgaceae bacterium | reverse complement strand
GTCATAGAGATAGGGGAAAGGAAAATCGTGCGCTTCGGCGAAGCGCTTCATGTTGTCGAAGGAATCCTCCGGATAGGCCTTTGCGTCATTGGCGGAAATCGCAACGAAGCCAATCCCTTCTTTCATGAGCAGACGGGCGTCGGCCACCATGCGGTCGGCGACGGCCTTCACATAGGGGCAGTGATTGCAGATGAAAACGACGACCGTGCCTCGGTTGCCGACGATATCGGCAAAGCGGCAGGAGCGGCCGTCGGTGGCGAGCAGTTCAAAATCGGGTGCGACCTTGCCTAGGTCGGCAGGAGGGGGAATTGCAGCCATCAGCGCTCCTTTTGTTCGTGCAGCGGCCTTTTCGATCAGCCCGATTCTACACGGAACGCGTTGCGCTGAGCTAGAGCCGGCCCATGAGCAGGAGGATCAGCAGAACGACAACGATCACGCCCAAGATGCCAGAGGGACCATAGCCCCATCCGCGCGAGTAGGGCCAAGTGGGGATTGCCCCCAGAAGAGCGAGGATCAGGATAATCAGCAGGATCGTGCCAAGTGTCATTGTGTTACCTCTGCATGCTGCGCAATCCGCCAATGATCGGCCCTAGACGCTTCCAGGAAGCGGATTGTACGCTAGCTAGAACGCCCGTTGTCCCGAGTGGTTCCCGTCACGCTCAAGCTTCCTCGAGGCCTGCCGCGACCTCTTCCATGGCGGCTGCCGGCATGATGGCGCCACGATGCATGACGACCCGAGAGGCCAGTCGGTGACCCCAGACCACGGCTTGCGTGGGCTCCTTGCCTGTGAGCCGCGCCGCCAGATAACCCGCATTGAAACTGTCGCCCGCTCCCGTGGTGTCCACGGGCTCGGCAGTCGTTTCCAGCTCAAGGCGGGTTTGCGAATCCTCGTCGCCTATCCAGACCTCTGCCCCTCCCGTCTTCAGGACCGCCTCGCGGGCGCCCAAATGGGAGAGGCGATCGAGCCAGCGCTCGCCTGTGAGTTCTTCGCCGAACAACCGCTCAAGATCTTCGCGCGATGGGAGAACCAGGGAAGAGACAGTAATGGCGCGGCTGTTCCACAGAACCGCATCGGTTGAATCCGTCCACAGCCTTGAGCGGTGGTTTGTATCATAAACGACAAGGCCGCCGGCGGCCCGGCAGCTCTCCATCAGGTCGATGATGCGCTCGCGACCTTCCGGAGTGAGAACCGCAAGCGTGATGCCGCTCGTGTAGAGAACGTCGAAACGGTTGAGCCGGGCTGCGATCTCCTGTCCGGTGGCGCGAAAGAGCTCGCGCACCGGAGCATCGCTGCGCCAATAGAAAAAAGAGCGTTCACCCTTGGCGTCGGTATCGATGACATAAAGGCCCGGTAGGCGACCCGGAGCGTGCTCGACGTAAGAACAATCGATCCCCTCGTCCTGCCAGCGCTCGACCATCCAGCGACTGAACGGATCGTCGCCGAGGCGGGTGACGTAGTGCAGCTTGCTCGAATTTCCGAGCAGACGGGCAAGGTAGACGCATGTGTTGAGCGTGTCGCCGCCATAGCGGCGCTCGAGGAAGGATGAGCCGCCGCCGGCGGACACCAGCTCCACCATGCATTCGCCGATACAGGCAATGTTGCGTCTGGACATAGGGGCGAGAGTAAGGCGTCAAGTAGGCTATCGGAATACATGGCTTTGCCGTAGATGGCAAAGATGCAGCGCTTCTCATGCCCCAAAGAACGATGCCTCCTCACTCGCCATTGCCAATCTCCTCCTTGGCAACCTCGATAAGAAATTTCCTGTGAAACTCCAGATTTTCCGCATTGCAGCCGGCGATGCCGTCCTCGAACAGCGGCACCTAGGCGCGGAAGCCAGCGTCGTGCAGCTGTGCAACTCAGGTCTTTTCCGATTTTGCGC